>CAYVGH010000011.1:0-10831 GCA_964451185.1 Candidatus Woesearchaeota archaeon
AAAGGAAGAGCAACTGAATTAATTAGTGTTTATATTCCTGCGGGTTATGATGTGAATTCTGTTCAGCGACAGCTTGAGGCAGAAAAATCAACTTCTAAAAATATTAAATCAACTTCTACTCGAAAAAATGTTACAGAAGCTTTGGAAAAAATTGTTCGGCATTTAAAAGGATTTAAAAAAACTCCTGAAAATGGATTAGCTATTTTTGCTGGAAATGTTTCAAAAGTTGAAGGTCAGGATGATTTAAATTTATGGAGTATTGAACCTACTTTACCTTTGAAAATTAGATTATATAGATGTGATAAAGAATTTGTTTTAGAACCTTTGGAAGAACAATTAGAAGTTGATGAAATTTTTGCTTTGTTAGTTATGGATAGAAAAGAAGCAACAATTGGCGTTTTAGAAGGTAAAAGAATTGAAGTTATTCAAAAAATGACTTCGGGAATTCCTTCAAAAGTTCGGGCTGGAGGTCAATCAAGTCAAAGATTTCATAGGATTACTGAAGGTTTGACTAAAGATTTTTACAAAAGAATTGCAGCTGAAATGAAAAAGAATTTTTTTGAAAATAAAAAATTAAAAGGAATTATTGTTGGAGGACCAATTCCAACTAAAGATGAATTTTTAGATAATGAATATTTGCTAACTAAACTTAGGGAAAAAGTTATTGGAAAAGTGGATATTGGAGACACTGATGAATCTGGATTAAAGGAATTAGTTGAAAAGTCTCAGGATATTTTATCTTCTCAGGAAATTATTAAAGAGAAAAAATTATTAGAAAAGTTTTTTAATACTTTGGGGAAAAATCCAGAGATTGCATTTTATAAAGAAGAAGACATTAGAAGAGCTTTAAAATATGGGGCTGTTAATGTTTTGTTTTTATCTAAAGATTTGGACAAAACTTTAGTTAAAGAATTGAAAAAGATTGCAGAAAATATTGGTTCTGATGTTGAAATAATTTCTACAGAAACAGAAGAAGGAATTCAATTTAAAAATTTGTCTGGAATGGGCGCTATTTTACGTTTCAAAGTTTAATATATAATAAATTTAACTTATTGCATTCACTGGACAAGAATCTATTGCCTCTTTGATACATTTTGCATTTGCGTTTTTTACTTGTGCTTTTCCATCTTTCATTTCAAAACCTTCTGAACAAACTGAAACACAAGACCCGCAGCCAATGCATTTGTTTTGATCTATTGATACCATATTTTTGAAATAGATTTTATAGTTTAATAATGTTTTTATATTGTATTTGCAATTAAATAAAATGGATAAATATGAAATTGGAATAAGATTAGGAGGTTATCCTAAAAAATACCTTAAAGCATTGACATGTGAAATATCAAAGAAATTTCAAATTAAGAAAAATAAAAAAATTGTTCCACATTTGAATTTTTTAAGACCATTTACTACAAATAATGAAACAGAATTAATAGAAAATTTTGGAAAAACTCTTAGCAAATATAATCAATTAATAACCTATACTTTAGAAGGATTTGGAACTTTTGAAAACAAAGAAAAAGTCTTTTATGGAAAAATAAAATCAAATCCTCAAATAGAAAACATGATTAATGATTTAGAAAAATCTTTAGAAGAAAATATAAATTTTATAAATCCAAAAATAAAATTACCAGAAGAAAAACAAAAAATAAATTTGCATTGTTCAATAATTTCTAAGGGCGTAAATAAATATTTTTCAGAGATTGATTATTTTTTAAATAAACAAAAATTTTCCAAGAATATAACACATCCTTTATTAAGAGTTTATTTATTAAGAAACAAATTTATTTTAAGAGAATTTGATTTTTACTTAAATGAAAATTTAGATGAATAGGATTCAATGAATAGTTTTATATTTGATAGAACAGAAAAAGCATTTAAAGAAAAAACAGGTTTTGAAATAACAAAAGATGGGCTTTTATTGCCTGTTCCAGAAAGTTTCCAATAACTTTATAAATCTAATTAATTTATTTTATTTATGATAATTGGATTATGGCTTTTAATTGCACTGGTTGCTCTAGTTGTAATAATTTTTGCAAGTTATTATAATCGATTTGTTGTTTTAGGAAATAGAATTGATAATTCTTTGAGTCAGATAAATGTTCAATTAAAAAGAAGAGCTGATTTAATTCCAAATTTAATTGAAACTGTTAAAGGTTATGCAAAGCATGAGAAAGGAATTATGAAAGAAGTTAATGATGCAAGAAAAGCACTTGTTGGAGCAAAGGGAGTTGAAGCAAAAGTTAAGGCAGACCAGAAACTTGAGGGGGTTTTGGGAAAGTTGTTTGCAATTGCTGAAAATTATCCTGATTTAAAAGCAAACACAAATTTCTTAGAACTTCAAAGAGAATTAACTACAACAGAAGATAAAGTTGCTTATGCTCGGCAGTTTTACAATGATTCAATTTTATCTTATAATAATAAAACAAAAGTTTTCCCAGGTGTTTTCTTTGCAAGAATGTATGGATTTAAAGAAAGAGAATATTTACAAATTACAGAAGCTGAGAAGAAAGTTGTTAAAGTAAACTTTTAGAAGTTTTCATTTGTCAATCAAGAAGTCGATTGTCAAAAGTTGAGTTTTGATTAGTTATTTTTTAGCACCTATTTCTTTTTAAAGAAAATTAATATTTATTTTATATAAATATCTATAAAATTCTTTGCAATAAAGATCTTGAAAAACTTATTTCTAAAGGTAAGCCTTTGGAGTTAAATCTTGATTCTATAGATGCAGCTTGGCCTCAAAGAGCTAAAACAATTAAAGGAATTTTTCATAAAGATGAAGAATTTCCAAATGAAGAAGGAAGATTTATTTTTACTTATCGTATAGGAGAGTATAATTTAACTTTGAATAGTATAATTTCAACTTTTGTTCGTTCTTCAGAGTATAAGGTTTGTGAACTTTTTGAAGAGAATCGCAAATTTGTAAAAGAATGGAGTAATTTCATTTATGAAAAAAAAGGAGAACTTTTTCTTAAACAAAAAGTTCTTGGCCATTATTTTTCAACAGATATAATGAATGCAGGTGAAGCCTATAAAAAAGGCTGTAAAAAATTAGATAAAGTAGGAATTAAGACCGCTTTAGCAAGTTAAATAATCTTAAAAACTCTTTTTCTTTATTCTAATTATGGATAAATATCAAAGAATAGATTTTAGAGACCAAATTTCAAAAAACAAAAGAAAGTCTTTTTTCTTAATTTTAATTGTGTTGGTTTTTATTGTGGCTTTGGGTTATGTAATTTCTATGGCTTTTTCTCCAATGTATTTTACTATGATTATGATTATTGCGATTATTTTTTCGATTCTTTATATTGTTGTTAGTTATTATAATTCTCATAAAATTGCTGTTGCTGCTGTTGGGGCGAAGAAAGCTTCGAGGGAGAAGCATAAAATGTTTTTTGATTTGGTTGAGGGATTGACAATTGCTTCTGGTTTGCCAATGCCAAAACTTTATGTTATGCCTTCAGCACAAATTAATGCTTTTGCTTCTGGTCGAGATCCAAAACACGCTGTGATTTGCGTGACCCAGGGGTGTTTAGATAGATTAGAAAGAAGAGAATTAGAAGGAGTATTGGCTCATGAATTAGGACATGTTGGAAATTATGATATTCGTTATATTACTCTGGTTGCTGTTATGGTGGGGATGGTTGCAATTATTTCACAGATTTTTTTAAGGAGTTTACTTTTTGGGGGTGGAAGAGGAGGAGATAAAAAGAATATGATATTTATTATAATTGGAATTGCCTTGGCAATTCTTGCTCCAATTGTGGTTTATCTTGTTCAGATGTCAATCTCAAGGAAAAGAGAGTATTCTGCTGATGCAACTGCTGTCAAGTTCACGAGATATCCTGAAGGTTTGATTAGAGCTTTGGAAAAAATAAAACACGAGCATGCACCTGCTGAAAAGAAAGTGAATAAAGCTGTTGCTCCTTTGTTTTTTGCAAATCCATTTAAGAATCTGGCGAGGACTCATCCTAAAATAGATGATCGTATTAAAGCACTCAAGAGAATGTAATAATTCTAAAATTACAACAAAGGGAAAGGTTTATAAAATATCAGATTTTTAAAATAAAATGGAATATGCAACACTAATTGAACTTATAGGAAATAATTTAAAAAATCCAAAATATCAATTTAATTATTATAAAAACTTTAAAAAAGATTCAATATGTCCTAATTTATTTTTCTTTAGTTATAATGAGAAAAATTCAATTAATGAAAAAAAGGTAAAAGAAATTAGTTTAATAACCTTAAATAAAAACAATATTTTAGATGATAGAATTTATGGAAATTATTCAAATATTGAAGAACTTCAAGAAAAAATGATTAAAAATGAAAAAGAACTTGAAAAATATAAATTAAAAAATTTTCATAAATTTTGGAAAAAAGAAAATTGGAAAAATGAAGATTTAATTACAAGAATTTATGATATAGCTTCATCAGCAGGTTTGGCTGCAAGTTTTTTTAATCCACTCTTTTTTACAATTCCTGGGTGTTCTCAACCACTTTTAGAAGTAATGCGTAAATTTAGAGAAAAAACATATAAAAAAGAATTAAATAACCTTCAAGAAGAAAAACAAATTTACAACAATTTCAAATCAAACATTGAAAACGCAAAAATTGAAATTTATTTTCCTTCAGAAGCGCAGGAAATAATTTATGAAATTGAACAATTTAAAACATCTTTTAAATATGCTTCAGTATTTGATGTAAAAACAGCTAATCAAGATTTAAAAAAAATCTATTCAAAATATTAAACTTCTTAATGTAATTTTAGAGTTACAATGAATGAAAAGGTTTAAATATTAAAGATTTCTTTATTTATTATGGCAACAATGAAATTAATTGAATTAGTTGGAAATGATTTAGATATTCCTAAACTTGAATTTTTTGATTTTGAAGATTTTAAAGAAAAACAAGAAAATCCAAGCATAAAATATTTAACTTATAGGAAAAATCTTGAGGAAGGTGTTGTTAGAGAAAACGCTTTGGAAACTTTGAATACAACTGCTGGAATTTTATCAGGGGTTTTTCCATATCGTGGTAATATCAAAAATTTAAAAAATAAAATTAAAGAAAACAAAGAACAATTTGAAAATTTAAAATTTTGGAATTATCATATTCCTTGGAAAAAATCAACAGATAGCGGAGTAGAGTTTGTAGCAGATATTGGTTCTTTAGTGTGTGGCGGACTTGGATATTTAATTAATCCTTTTTTAGCAGGTGGATTTTTTTTAAGTATTCAAGGAATTAATGAAGCTGGTAGAAGAATGTTAAAAAAAAGTTCAATAGAAGGATTACAAAAACTTGAAAATTCTTTTTCTACTTACAACAACTTTAAATCAAATATTGAAAATGCAAAAATTGAAATTTATTTTCCTTCAGAAGCGCAAGAAGCAATTAAAGAAGTTGAAAATTCAAGATTTGGTTTTGATAAAGAAAGTGTTAATAATTATTTAAAAGAAATTTACTCTAAATATTAATCATCTTTCATAAATATTTTTTCTATGTCCAATTTTAAGAATGTGGAGGATTTTTATTTTTTGTTCTAAGTCAATTATTAATCTGTAATCTCCAATTCTTAACTTATATCCTTTAATTTCTGTTAAATGTTCTAAATATCTAAAAGGATTTTCTTTACATTCTTGCAGTTTATTCCAAATTCTTTTTTTAATGTTATGTTCAAGTTTATTTAGAAAATTTAAAGCCCTCTTTTCAAAAATAAGTTCATACATTTTATAATCCAAGCAATTTTTTTGCTTCTTCTTCTGTATAGAATTCGCCTTTCTTAATTCTTTCTCTTGCTTCTTTAATCTCTTTGATTGATTTTTGACTAAGTTTTGGCTCATTTTCGCAAAGTTTGACAATATAAACCAATTTTCTAATTAATTCATTATAACTTTCATTTTTATATTGTTTAAATTTATCAAGTTCTTGTTTTGTTTGCATCTTTAACCTTATTGTGGTTTCCATTGTATACTTTTGTATACAAATGTATATTTAAATCTTTTGGTTAGTTTTAAAAACTATTCTTTACTTAAGTATTAATGGGAGCATTAAGAGGTATTGTTTTGGTTTTTGTATGTGTGTTAATTTTTATTAGTTTTTTACTTCTTGGAACTTTTGCAACTTTGAATTCTTCTTTAGATTATGAAACTGTTAAACCACAAATCAAACCTTTAATTGAAAGTTCTATTAATTTAACTCAAATTTATGATTATGAAGATATTTTAAATAATTCTTGTTTGAATGAAAGTGAGTTTTTTTATAATGATTCTAATTATACTTTTGTAATTCCGTGCGAAGTTATTGCAAATGGGACAGAAGCTATTTTTGATTATCAAGTTGATTTATTAATTAAAGAAAATTATTATAAAAATTATAATTGTAGTTTTTGGAAATGTTTTAAAGAAGAAACTCCTTTGTTTTTAGTTTCTCAATATGCAAAAGATTATTGGAATTCTAAATTCTATAGGTTTTTATTTATTTCAATAATTCTTTTGATTTTGATTTTTTTATTAGTTCAAAAGAAAACAAATTTTCCTTTGTTAACTGGAATTTTATTAATTGTTTCTTTTATTCCTATTGCGAATTTAGATTCAATTGGAAAATTTATTCTTAAATTAATTTTCTCTTCTATGAAAAATGCCATAAATGGAATGGGCTCAATTGATTTGAATGCTTTTGTCATGATTTTTTTTAGTCAGGCAAATAGTGTTTTTTTAACAGGATTAACAATTGGGTTGGTTTTAATTGCAATTGGAATTTTATTAAAATTATTTAAAGTTGGATTCAAGATTGGAAAATTATTTAGAAAAAAAGAAGAGATTTCAAAAAAATCTCAATCAACTACTCAAGAAGAACCTGAGCAGTTGAAAGAAAAAAAAGTTGAACCAAAAATAAATGAAAAAAAACAAGTTTCTAAATCAAAAAAGAAAAAATAAGTTTCTAAATCAAAAAAGAAAAAATAAGATTTTAATTAAATAAAATACAAGAGAATTTCAAACATAAAAATTTAAGAACTATATAAACAAATATCATACAACAGAAAATTTTTGTATTCATTTAAATTAAATATTTGAAGTTAAATTCAAATGAAACCTAAAAAAACAATAGAAGAAAAAGCAGCTGAAAGTTATTTTAATGTAAATGAAGATAATCTAAAAACTACAACAGAAAAAGAAGTAAAATATTTTAATAATGAAAAATATCTGCCAAAAAATTTAACAGAAAAAAAAGTAAAACCAATTTCTCAAGAAATTTTAAAGAAAAGAGTAGTTGAAAAAAAATATTTAAAACCTTTTAAAAAAGACTTAGAAACAATTGGGAGAAAAAGAAAAGCAACAAAAAAGAGAGCAAAAAAAACAACAAAAAAATACACAATCCCAAAAATAAAATTAAAAGAAAATGGCTACGAATTAATTATAACTGAAAAGCCACAAGCAGCGTCGAAGATTGCAAACGCGCTTGGAAAAGCAGTTCAAAAGAATAATCTAAAAGTTCCATATTTTGAAATTGACAGAGAAGGAAAAAAAATTGTAGTTGTTTGTGCAGTCGGACATTTATTTACATTAAAACAAAATACTTCTGGAACAAAAATTCCAACTTTTGATATTTCTTGGTTTCCAAATTATGTTGCAAGAAAAAAAGATTTCACAAAAAGATATTATGATACAATTTTAAAAATGGTGAAAGGTGCAGGAAGTTTGACTGTGGCTACGGATTTTGATATAGAAGGGGAAGTTATCGGATTAAACATTGTCCGTTTTATATGTGCTCAAAAAGATGCGTCACGAATGAAATTCTCAACATTAACAAAAGATGAATTAAATAAATCCTATGAAACAAAATTCAAACATTTAAAATGGGGTCAAGCAATTGCAGGTGAAACAAGACATTATTTAGATTGGTTTTATGGAATAAATTTATCTCGTGCTTTAATGAATGCAATTAAAACAACTGGGAGTTTTAAAATCATGTCAGCTGGAAGAGTTCAAGGTCCAGCTTTAAATTTAGTTGTTCAAAAAGAAAAAGAAATTAAAAAATTTAAATCAGAACCTTATTGGCAGGTTTTTATTAAAATTGATGATGAAATAAAAGGATTATTAGAATTAAAACACAACAAAGACATTTTTGGCTCCGAAGGAAACCCTAAGGCTGAATCTAAATTAAAGAATTTTGAAAATTTAATTGGAAAAAAAGCCTTAGTTGAAACAAAGAATCGAGAGCAAAAATTACCTCCAAAAGTTCCATTTAATTTAACAAATTTACAAACAGAAGCTTACAATCTTTATGGAATAAAACCTTCAAGAACTTTGCAAATTGCACAAAGTTTGTATTTGGCTGGTTTAATTTCTTATCCAAGAACTTCTTCTCAGAAATTACCCAAAGAAATTGGTTATGATAAAATTTTAAAAGATTTATTAAAAGAATTCAAAGTTGAAAAATATATTGTTAAAAAAGTTCCAATTGAAGGTAAAAAAGTTGATGCTGCACACCCTTCAATTTATCCAACAGGACAAAAACAAATTTTATCTGGAGACGAAGATAAATTATATAAATTAATTGCTAAAAGATTCTTGGCTTTATTTTGTGATGACGCTGTAATTCATCATAGAACTATTTCTGCTGTTATAAATAAATTGAAGTTTGGTGTTAAAGGACAAGTTATTAAAGAAAAAAATTGGATGAGTTTTTATCCAACTAAGTTTAAAGAAGAAAAAATTCCAGAAGTTGAAGGGGAGAAAGAGATTTTAGATTTAAGAACAGAAGAAAAAGAAACACAACCTCCTAAAAGATATTCACAAGCTTCAATAATTTCTGAGTTAGAAAAGAGAAATTTAGGAACAAAAGCAACTCGTTCAAGTATTTTAGAAACACTTTATGACAGAGGTTATGTTGAAGGAGATAGTGTAAAAGCAACTCCTTTAGGAATTTCTTTAATTGGAACTTTAGAAAAATACTCTCCAATTATTATTGATGAAGAATTAACAAGAAGTTTTGAATCAGAATTAGAGAAGTTGCAAGAAAACAAGAAAAAAACAGATTTAGAAAAAGGAGAAAAAGAAATTATTGAAGATGCTAAAAAAACAATCACAAACATTGCAAAAGATTTTGAAAAAAACGAAAAGAAAATTGGTTCTGAATTAGTTAATGCAAATATTAAATTCAGAGAACAACAAAAAATAGAAAATCAATTAATGATTTGTCCAAAATGTGGGAAAGGGCATTTAGGAATAACTTATTCTCCAAAAACAAAAAGATTTTTTATCGCGTGTGATGCTTATCCTGATTGTAAAAATACTTATTCACTTCCACCAAACGGAGTAATTAAAAAAACAGGCAAAGTTTGTGAAAAATGTGGTTATCCAATGTTAATGAGATTAGCAAGAGGAAGAAAACCTTGGATATTTTGTTGGAATCCTAATTGTGAAACAAATGCAGAATGGGCGAAGAAGAGGGAAGAAGCACAAAAAAAGGAAGAATAGTTATTTATTATAATTATTAGTTATATACTGTATAAAAATAATATATTTATTTAAAAAATAAAAACACTTCCATTAAACCATATTTCAAAAAAAGAAGTTTATTGATATTAATTTCATCAAATCAACAACCCCAAACCTTAAAAACCTTAAATCTCTCAAATAAATATGTTAGCTAAATATGGAGTAAAATTAATTCTTAATTAAATAGAATCAGGAGGATAAAATGAAGTTATATGTAGGTAATTTGCCTTGGAGTGTTGATGAAGCAAAGTTTAAAGAACTTTTTGCAGCTTATGAAACAGAAGAAGTCACACTAATTAAGGATAAGTTTTCAGGACGATCAAAAGGATTTGGTTTTGTAACAATTGCAGATGATGCAACAGCAAAAAAAGCAATTTCAGAACTTAATGGAAAAGATATTGATGGTCGAGAACTTAAAATTTCTGAAGCAAAGCCAATGGAAGATAGACCAAAACGAGATTTCCAACAAAGACGAAGATATTAATTTATCTTCTAAATTTTTTTTATTTTTTAACTTTTTTTAGAAAATTTATAAATATTTTATAAATTTGATTTTCGCCAAACTTTTTTTGGAAATTCAGTACAACAAGGAATGGCGCTTACTTCAAGTGAGCTTTAGAAAGTACCATGAAAATCAAATTTAAGAAATAAATAATATTTAAAAGACAAAGTTTAAAACCCAAAAAATCTTCTCAAAACCATGGCTGATTTTAAAAACAAATTTTCATGGTCAAAATCAAGAGATTCTATTTTTAGAGATTGCAAAAGAAAATACTTTTTCAATTATTATGGTTCTTGGGGAGGGTGGGAAATTTCTTCTCCAGAAAGAATAAAAAAAATTTATTATCTAAAAAAAATTAATACAAAAGAAATTTGGATTGGAAAAATTATTCATGAAACAATTGAATATATTCTGAAAAAATTTAAACAAGGAGAAAAAATTTCTTTAAGTCATGCTCTGGCAATTGTAAGAAAAAGATAAGAGGTAGAATACAACCAATCACTAATAAAATCTAAAACAGGTTTTCAAATCAAATTAAACAGATTTTTTGAGCATGAATATGATTAATAAATTTCTGAAGAAGAAAAGAAAAATTTATTTGAAAAAGCTGAAAAATGTTTAATTAATTTTTACAATTCAGATATTTTTATTGAAATAAGAAATACTCCACTAGAAAATTGGCTTCTTCTTGAAGATTTTTTATCTTTTGATTTTGAAGGAAATATTTTTTATTTGAGTATAGATTTTGCAATGAAAAAAGAAGATAAGATAATTCTTTATGATTGGAAAACAGGAAAAGAAAGAACAGCAGAATTTGATTTAC
>CAYVGH010000012.1:0-10676 GCA_964451185.1 Candidatus Woesearchaeota archaeon
CTAGAAAAAATGCACCTAGAACAGGTTCTCCTCACCCAAATATTTTTCATAATAGAAGAAATGAAGCAGCAGATTATCGTGCATTGTTAGAAGATGATTCCTTCCCTTCAAAATCTTGGCCAAGAGTTGTTTCTGCAAATGACCAACAATCTCAACATAGAGATTTACAAATTCAAAGATATTTAGAAACTAGAGAGAAAATTTTTAGTGATTCAAATTGGATAAAGAAAGGTTGGAATGGTCTGCTTGGAGATTTAGAAGAAATTGTTGATGATTTTAATGATACAATTAACATAAAAACTTTTACAAATATGCCTTGGAGAGTTTGGGGAGAAGTAAAAAGACACAGAACAATGCCTCAGACTGCAGAATCAATTTATGAAGCTGTTGATAGAAGTGTTGACTATCTTCTAAGAACTAAAGCAGGTGGAATTACTGGTTCAACTGCAGATCCTAAAATTATGGATGAATTTGTTTCACTTCCGCCTTCTGTTACAAAGGATAAAAAAAATTATAAATTATGGGTTAAAAATTTTAAAGATTCTGTAGAGGTATATGATAAGTTTGTTCAAAGAGGAATTAAACCTAGCGATGCAATTACGATTATTCCTAGAGGAATAAAATTAGGGGTTGTTAAAAATTTTGATTTATATAATTTAACTACAGGTTATTTATCTTTGAGATTATGTGGAACAGCAGAACCAGAAATGAAGAAAATATCTGAACTAGAAAAATCAGCAATAATGCAAAGAGAGGATGTTAGTGAAGGTGTTAAAAATTTATTAGCACCAAAATGCCATTATGTTGGTTTTTGTCCTGAAACAAAATATCAACCTAATTGTGGGAAAATAAATAAACTTCATAAAGGATATAATGAATCAATACATAAAGACATAACACAATATAGGATAAATGAGATTCATAAAAGTATCAATAATAATCTTTAAAAAACAATTTTTCTATAATTTTTTATGACAATTGAATTAATAAATGGAAAATTTGAAGGATTTACAAAACAAGGTTTGGTCTTGATTAACTTTCATGCTGATTGGTTGTATGCCTTGTGTAATGATGGGGTCAATTGTAGGGGAGATTCCTGAAAAATTTAAAGGTAAAATAAGAGTAATAAAAGTAAATATGGAATATAATCAAAAACTCACCCAAAAATACAATATTTCTTTAATCCCTAATTTTATAATTTTTAAAGATAAAAAATTATTGAGCAATTTATTGATTCAATATATGAATGGGAATTTGAAAATAAATTAAATTCACTTATAAGATAATTTTATAAACTAATTCTTATAATTAAAATAATGGCTCCGTAGCTTCCCACGGGGATGACTTACATTTCATGTAAGCCTCAGCCTCTAAGTTGCTTCGCTACCATTAACAATGGCTCCGTAGCTCAGCCTGGTCAGAGCACTTGACTTTTATGCTGAAAACAAGTTTTCGCGTACTTCACGAATTTGTTCGCAAAGCAATCAAGGTGTCGAGGGTTCAAATCCCTTCGGGGCCATTATGATGCTAAAAGCATCATAATTTTTGAAAGAAATTTGTAGTCACGTAAATTCAAAGAGATTTATGTCTTCGAAAGACAATCGAGGGTTTAATTCTTTTTTTAGCGAAAAAAGGATTAATGAAAATTTCAAAGAAATTTGCTTCAAATCCCTTCGGGGCCATTATGATGCTAAAAGCATCATAATTTTTGAAAGAAATTTGTAGTCACGTAAATTCAAAGAGATTTATGTCTTCGAAAGACAATCGAGGGTTTAATTCTTTTTTTAGCGAAAAAAGGATTAATGAAAATTTCAAAGAAATTTGCTTCAAATCCCTTCGGGGTCATATTTTATTAATATTGATTTAAATTCCTTATAGTTTATAAAATTTAAATTATTTTTTAAAGATAGAAACATTTAAAAACCATTTTTCAGTTTCTTTTATTATTAGTAAGTCATTAAAGTTATTCGTAACTATGTCCCATAAATCCCAACCTAACAAAGATGCATATCTTACAATCAAAACACACAAAACTTAGTGAAAAAGAAGTCGAAGAATTATTAACTAAATTAAATATTTCTAAATCTCAACTTCCAAAAATCTTTTTAACAGACACTGCTCTTCCTGAAAATTGTCAAGTAGGTGATGTAATTAAAATAGATAGAAGAGAACCCAAGGATTCTGCGTCTGACAAAAGTCAGCCGAAAGAAGAGAACAAAATAAATGTTTATTATCGGGTTGTAATATAAGATGATAAAAAATAAACATATAATTGTTAGAAATTATCTTGAAAATCATTCTATTTTAGCATCAAATATAACTTCTTTTAATAATTTTATTGAACACAGAATGCAGGAGATAGTAAATGAAGTAAATGATTCTATAAAAAATGATGATTTTGAAATTATTTTAGGAAAAATAAATGTTGGAAAACCAAAGATAATTGAAGCTAATGGAAGTTCTTCATATATTACTCCAAGTGAAGCACGGCTAAGAAAGTTTACATATTCTGCTCCTGTTATATTAGAGTTAACAGTTAAAAAAGATGGACAAACAGATTCTGAAATTGTGGAAATTGGAAAAATTCCTGTTATGGTAAAAAGTAAAATTTGTAATACTTCTGGAATGTCTTCTGAAGAATTAATAAAAAATTATGATGATCCAAGAGATCCTGGAGGATATTTTATTATAAATGGGAATGAAAGAGTTATGATTATGGCAGAAGATTTAGCTGAAAATCAAATTTTTATTGATGAAGATAAAGACGGGCTTTTATTAAAAATGTTTTCTTCAAAAGGCACATATAGAATTCCTGTTAAAATTAATGAAAATAAACAAGGAATTTTTAATGTTTCTTTTAGTAGATTTAAGGATATGCCTGCAGTTGTTTTGTTAAAATCTTTAGGATTAACAAAAGAATCTGATATTGCAAAATATCTTGGAAAAGAAATAGATAGTGTTGTTGTTAATTTGTATGAATTTGTTGACTTAGCTACAAAAGAAGATGCAATGATGTATATTGCTGAAAAAACAAATCTACAAGGAACAAAAAAAGAAATATTGGATAGAGTTAAGCAAAGAATTGATTCTTATTTATTTCCTCATGTTGGGCAAAAAAAAGAAGATAGAATAAGAAAAGCAATTACTTTAGTTAAATTAATAAAACATTATTTAATTGCAAAAGAAAACCTTGAATCAAAAACAGATAAGGATCATTATGCTAATAAAAGAGTCAGGCTTTCTGGAGATTTATTAGCTTCTTTATTCCGAGTTAATTTAGGAATTTTAGTTAGAGATGTTCAATATTCTTTGCATAAATCAATGAAAAGAAAAAATTATTTTTCTGTAAAAGTTTTAGCTAAATCTACTTTATTTTCTCACAGAATTGAATCTGCAATTGCAACAGGTTCTTGGGTGGGAGCAAAGAAAGGAATTACACAAAACATGGATAAGACAAATTATTTAGCAACAATTTCTCAATTGCAAAGAGTTTCTAGTATGCTCTCTTCTAGTCAAGAAAATTTTAAAGCAAGAATGCTTCACCCAACTCATTATGGAAGATTTTGTCCTATTGAAACTCCTGAAGGAACTGAAATTGGTTTAAGAAAAAATCTTGCAATGTTAAGTAAAGTTTCTACCATGGTTAAATTTAAGGACGACGAAATAATTAGAGTTTTAAAAGAAGAAGGATTAGACACAGAAGAATTTAATGGAAAAGATGTTATTTTAAATGGAATATTTATTGGAGGAGTAAAAGATGGTGGTGATTTTGTAAAAAAATTGAGAGAAAGAAGAAGATTTGGGGAATTACCAATAGAGATGGGCATTAGAGACAATCCTACTTTTGAAAAAGTTATAATTTTTACTGGATCAGGAAGAGTTTTAAGACCATTGATTATTGTCGAGAATGGAGTTTCTAAGATGAAAAATGAATATTTGGTTCAGCTTGAGCAAGGAAAATTGAGTTGGGAAGATTTGATTAGTAAAGGAGTTATAGAATATATTGATGCATCTGAAGAAGAAAATGCTCTTGTTGCATTATTTGAAGAAGAATTAACTTTAGAATGCACGCATCTTGAAATTGACCCTATTTCTTTATTTGGGATTATTACAAGTTTGGTTCCATATGGAAATCACAATCAAAGTTCAAGATTAAATAGAGGAAGTAAAACTCAAAAACAATCTTTGGGAATTTATGCTGCTAATTATTTATGTAGGCTTGATACAGATGTAAGTATTCTTCAATATCCTCAAAAACCACTTGTAAGAAGTTTTGTTTATGATACATTAGATATTTATCCTGCAGGTCAAAATTTGGTTGTAGCAATTATGCCCTATGAAGGATATAATATGGAAGATGCATTGGTTTTTAATAAAGGGAGTTTAGATAGGGGAGTTGGAAGAAGTTTTTATTTTAGGCCATATTCTGCTCTTGAAATGAATTATGCTGGTGGATTAAGAGATGAGGTTATGATTCCTGAAAAAGATGTTTCTGGATATAGAATGGAAAAATTATATAGGTGTTTAGAAAAAGATGGAATTACTTATCCTGAAGCAAATATTGGTGAGGGAGAGGTGTTGATTGGAAAAGTTTCCCCTCCAAAATTTTTGTCAGAAGCAAGAGATATTTCAATAAGAAATAAAAAAGAAGCAAGTGTTACAATGAGGCAAGAAGAAAAAGGAATTGTGGATTCTGTTTTTGTTACAGAAGATTGTGGGGGAAATAAAATTATTCAGGTTAAAACAAGAGATCAAAGGATTCCTGAACTTGGAGATAAATATGCTACAACTCATGGACAAAAAGGAGTTATTGGAGCGATTATTCCTGAAGAAGATGTTCCTTTTACTTCAAAAGGGGTCAGCCCAGATGTTATGTTTAATCCACATGGTTTGCCAAGTCGTATGACTATTGGATATTTATTAGAATTACTTGCAGGAAAGGTGGCTGCATTAAGTGGAGAAATTATTGATGGAACTTCTTTTTCAGGTGAAAGTAAGAATAATCTAGAAGAACAATTAAAAGAATTAGGATTTCGGTATGATGGAAAAGAAACAATGTACAGTGGAACTACTGGAAAGAAAATAAATTCTAAAATTTTTATAGGAAATTTATATTATTTAAAATTAAAATATATGGTGGGAAATAAAATTCATGGAAGATCTTCAGGTAAAGTTGCATTGTTAACAAGACAACCTATTGAAGGAAGAGCAAGAGGTGGAGCTTTGAGATTAGGAGAAATGGAACAGCAAGCATTAGTTGCACATGGTGCTTCATTATTATTAAAAGAAAGATATGATTCTGATAGAGTTGTTTTGCCTGTTTGTTCAAAATGTGGTGCAATTGCAGTAGAAGATAATATTCGAAATAGAACATTTTGCCCGTTATGTGGAAGTGAAGATATTGAACCAATTGAGGTTTCATACGCCTTTAAACTTTTATTATCAGAATTGCAAGGATTACATATAAATACAACTTTTGGATTAAAAAATAAATATGAATAAAATGGCAGAAAGAATAAATATTGGAAGTAAAGTTGAGTTAGTTGGATCAGTAAAAAAAGAATTAACTACATATCATCAATTTAGTAGTGGAATGAGTGGTGTTAATCCTATTAATATAAATAATGAATTTGTTGTCAAATATTTTAGTGGGAGTAACATTGGGGTTGAAAATTCTAATGGAGATCCTTACTCACTTAATAGAGATAGATTTAAACTGAAAGAAGTACAAAATTAAAATGAAAATAATAAAAAAGAAAATTTCAGAAGTAAGGTTTTCATTACTTAGTCCAGAACAAATTAAAAAACTTTCAGTAGCAAAAATTGTAACCCCTGAACTTTATGATATTGATGGTTATCCAGTAGATGGAGGTCTTATGGATTTAAGATTAGGAACTATTAATCCTGGAATGAGATGTAGGACTTGTGGAGGGAGATTAAAAGAATGTTTAGGGCATTCTGGAAGTATTGATTTGGCAAGACCTGTAATTCATTTAAAATATGTTCCTTTAATTGAATTAAGTTTAAGATGTTTTTGTCATGAATGTGGAAAATTAATGTTGCAAGATAAGGATTTAGAAAATTATTCTCCAAGCCAAAGAGCAAAAAAAGCAAAAGATTCTAAAAAATGCCCTCACTGTGGGGCTATACAGGAAAAAATTAAATTAGATAAACCAACAAGTTTTTATCGAGGTAAAAAAAGAATTTTTCCTAATGAAATTAGGGAAAGGTTGGTTGGAATTCCAGATGAAGAACTTCAAAAAATTGGGGTGGATTATAAAACTTGCAGACCTGAGTGGGCTGTTTTAACTTCCTTTTTAGTTCCTCCTGTAACAGTAAGACCAAGTATTATTTTAGAATCAGGACAAAGAAGTGAAGATGATTTAACTCATAAATTGTCTGATATTATAAGAGCAAATCAAAGATTATGGGAAAATTTAAATGCAGGTGCTCCTGAAGTTATTATAGAAGACTTATGGGATTTGTTGCAGTTTCATGTTACAACATTTTTTGATAATACTGTTTCAAGAATTCCTCCTGCGAGGCATAGAAGTGGACAACCTCTAAAAACAGTTACAGAAAGAATAAAAGGAAAAGAAGGAAGAATTAGAAAAAATCTTGCAGGTAAAAGAGTTAATTATTCAGCGAGAAGTGTTATTTCTCCTGATCCTTCTTTAAATATTGATGAAGTTGGAGTTCCTTATGAAATTGCAAAAATTGTAACTCGTGCTGAAATGGTCAATGATTTAAATATTAAAAAATTAAAAAAATTAATTGAAAAAGCAGAGGAATATCCTGGTGCAAATTATGTGATAAGGCCTGACGGAAAAAGAAAAAAAATTACTCCTGAACTAAAAGAAGAAATAATAAATGAACTTACATCTGGATACCAAGTTGAAAGGCATTTACAAGATGGGGATGTTGTTTTGTTTAATAGGCATCCAAGTCTTCATAAAGGAAGTTTAATGGCCCATTATGTTAAAGTTCTTTTAGATAGAACATTCAGAATGCATCCTGCTGTTTGTGCACCATATAATGCTGATTTTGATGGAGATGAAATGAATATTCACTCTCCACAAACAGAAGAAGCAAGAGTAGAAGCAAAAATTCTTCTTAATGTTAAAAATAATTTAATGTCCCCAAAAAATAATACAAATTGGGTTGGCTGTACAAAAGATGCTATTACTGGAAATTATATTTTAGGTTTACAAAATTTTTCAAAAGAAGATGCAAATCAATTATTATATTCTTCAGGAGTTAGTTCAGAAATTATAAAAAAGAATATTTCAGGAATAGAATTATTTTCAAAAATTTTGCCAAAAGTTGATTTTTCAAATGATTCAATTAAAATAAAAAATGGTCAAATAATTAAAGGAGTTATTGATAGAACAACATTTGGAGTTGAAGATGGCGAATTAATTAAAGAATTAGATAAATATGCTGGAAGAAATGAAACCTTTGATACAATTAAAAAAGCATTTAATTTAGGAATAACTTTTTTAACTCAATATGGAATGACTTCTTCTATTAGTGATTTTAGTTTAAATGATATCCTTATTAAAGAAAGCGAAGAAATTATACAAAAATCAGAGAAAAAAACAAAAGATATTCTTGAAATGTATAATAAAAAAACTTTAGAAATTATTCCAGGAAAAACTTTAGAAGAATCAAGAGAAATAAAGATTCTTCAAGTTTTGAATGAAGTAAGAACAAAAATTGGTTCAATTGTAAAAAAGAATTTTCCCGAGGAAAAACCAATAAATAATATGATTAAATCAGGTGGTGGTGGAAATATTTTGAATATCACTCAAATGGCATGTTGTGTTGGACAGCAAGCTTTATGGGGGAAAAGAGTTGATGTAGGTTATACTCAAAGAACACTTTCTTTTTTTAAGAAAGGTGATTTATCTCCCAAGTCAAGAGGATTTATTAAGAGTTCATTTATTAAAGGATTAAGACCAGATGAGTTTTTCTTTGGAGCAATTACTGGAAGAGATTCTTTAATGGATACTGCGTTAAGAACTCCAAAATCAGGTTATCTATATAGAAGGTTAGCAAATGCACTCCAGGATTTAAGAGTTGAATATGATGGAACAGTAAGAGATGGAAATGGAAGGATAGTTCAGTTTAAATATGGAGATGATGGTAAAGATGTTTCAAAGTTACACAAAAATGGAGAGATTGAATCAGGAGAAGCAATCGGAATTATTACTGCTCAATCTTTTGGAGAACCTTCAACACAAATGGCATTAAATGTATTTCACTTTGCTGGTGTTGCAGAAATGCAGGTTACTGCAGGACTTCCAAGAATTATAGAAATCTTTGATGCAAGAAAAAAACCTTCTTCACCTAAGATGGAAATTTATTTGAATAAAGAATATAACAATGAAAAAAATGTTAAAATATTTGCTGAAAAAATAAAAGAAGTAACACTAAAAGAAATTACTTCAGAAATTAATCTTGATTTTGGTTCTAAAAATATTCAGCTTAAAATTGATAAGGAAAACTTAAGGCAAACACATGTTGGCATAAAGAAGATAATTGATGAATTAAATGATTTAAATTTTAAAGCAAAAGAAAAAGATAAAGAAATTATAATCAATGTTTCAGAAAATTCTTTTAAAGAAATTTATAAAATTAAAGAAAAACTTAAAGATGTAATGATTTCTGGAGTTAAAGGAGTTAAGCAAATTTTAATCATTAAAAAAGAAGGAAATTTTAAAATTATAACTCTTGGAACAAATCTTAAAGAGATTATTAAATTAAAGGAAGTAAACAAAGACAAACTTATTTCAAATGATTTTTATGAGATGGAAGAGATTTTTGGAATTGAATGTGCAAGACAATTAATAATTAATGAAATAAAGTATGTTCTTAATACTCAAGGCTTGGATATTGATGAAAGACATCTTAAATTAGCTGCAGACCTTATGACAAATATGGGTGGAATTAAAGGGGTTACAAGGACAGGTCTTATTGCTCAAAAAGCTTCAATACTTGCTAGAGCAACATTTGAAACTCCTGATAAACAATTTGTTAATGCTTCTATTAAAGGAAGCACTGATAAATTAACAAGTGTTATAGAAAATATTGTTCTTAATCAACCAGTTCCTGTTGGCACTGGTTTGCCTGGACTTCTTGTTAAAGTTATTGGTCCTTTAGTAAAAAGAGAAGAAGAAAAGAAAACAGCTAAGACTCAGGTTGTTAAGAGAACTAACAAATAAAATGATAAAACAAATTACATTGGAATTTTAATGGCAAGCACACTTGATATGGGGGATTTAAGATATCTTAATTTATTTTCAAAAATAACAAGAATAAATACAAGATATTTTTTTCAATATAATAATATTTTATTTTTTTGTGTTCCAAAAAACTTAATTTCAAAAGCTCTTGGTAGAAATGCAGAAAATTTAAAAAAAATAAGTGGGATTCTTAAAAAAAGAATAAGAATTATTGCTAAACCCTTTAGTATAAAAGATGCAAAGCAATTTATTGAAAAGATTATAAGTCCTATAACATTCCAAAATTTTGAAATTAAAAACAATGAAATTATTATAACTGCTGGAAGAATGAATAAAGCAGCATTAATTGGAAGAGATAAGCGAAGATTATTAGAGATGCAAAAAATAGTTAAAACTTTTTTTAAAATGGAGTTTAAGATTGTTTAAAATTTTTATTCCTAAAATTTATATAGTTAAAAATCTTGCATAAATAATGAGTTTTATTAATTTTTTTAGAAAGAAAAAGCAAAAGTTAAAAAAGCCAATAGATTTTGATGAAATTAAAATTTTGACTGGGGACAAAAGAAAAGAAATAAAAGAAAAGGAAAAAGAAATTTTTATTTTAATTAAAAATAAAATTCCAGAATTTCTTGAAAATCTTAATGAAAAATTAGAGGTTTTAGAAAATGTTGATATTAATTCAAAAAAAGTTGAAAATAAAATAAAATTAATTGTAAAAGAAAATTTGATTAACTATCTTCGTTATGTGAAAACTTTTATGGAAAAAATGGAAAATTTGGATGAAAAGAATTTTGAAAAATTTATTGTGAATATAAAACAGAATTTTTTAGATTTTGATAAAAAATCATATATAGGTTACCAAAAAGTTACTTTCTTGATTGGAAAAGAAATAGCAGAAGTAAAAAATAGCATAATTAATTTTTCTAAGTATCTGGAAAAATTATTTAGCATTAATAAGGAAGTTATGCAAAATTCTAAGATAATTTTTTCTATTGAATTAAAATTAAAAGATCTTGAAAAAGTTAAAGAGATTATTAATGAAATTGAAGAAAAAATAAAATTAAAAGATAATAGAATAAAAAAATTCAATGATTTAAATGAAAAAATTATTAAAAAGATTGAAGAAATTAAAAAAAGCAAAGATCATATTGAAAATTTAAAAAAACAAGAAAAAATTAAATTTGATAACAAAGAATTAGAAAAGGAAATTTATAAATTAAAAGAAATGATTAATTTTAAAAATCTGGCAAATATTTTTCATGTTAGTGAGAAAAAAATGAATTTTTTAAAAGATTATAAAGAAAACTTTTTAGAAAATTTTCAAAAAGATAAGGGTGTAGGAATTTTAAATTTAATTAATGAGACTAAAATGGATAAACAAGAAATTTTAAATAAACTTGAGAATATTAATCAGAAAAAAGAAACAATTAA
>CAYVGH010000013.1:0-3488 GCA_964451185.1 Candidatus Woesearchaeota archaeon
TGGTGATTGAACTTGGATTGTTGGTGGTGTTGTATCAAGTGGAACAGGACAACTTTGAGAACAAGTAACTGAATTTGAATCATCATCTGTTAAATTATCACAAGTGTTGTCTCCTGAATTATCATTGGAATCTGAACTTAAATAAATGTCTACATGCCAATTACTACAAGCAATATTATCTTGGATTGTGTTGTTTGAACCTAAACTTACCCAAATCCCATCGGAATTTAAATTTGCTGTATTGTCTGTTAGGGAATTACCATTTGAGTTTAGAAATAAAGCAATCCCACATTTATTTGAACTTAGATTATTATCTTGAATTGTATTATTAGAACTCGAATATAAATAAATCCCACTTTTAAAATTAAAAATATTACAATTTTTAATAGTTACATTCTTTCTTCCCCCTAAATCAATTCCAAACGCCATTCCAATTCCAGTAATTGTCTTTCCATTTCCATTAATAATAACATCATCTGCTGAAACAATTAAACAATCGCCAGAAGCACTAAAACTTTGATTTAGTGTGTATGTTCCAGATTCAACAATATTTCCACATTCATAAATAATATTATTAGAACTATTATAAACAGCATAACCTGCAATTCCTTCATTAGAAATTCCTAAAAAACCAAAACCTAAAACTAAAAGAAATATAAATATTCCTAACCCAATATATTCTGCAACACCTTTTTTTTGTTTCATTGTGTTATTTCAAAACCTCCAATAGTTGAAATAATTCAACTAAAAATCCATAGGATTTTTTGCCTATGGTGGAAAATTTATTTTTCATGGAATTAAATGATTAATTTAGTTTATAAATATTTTTATTATTTAGGTTCTATTGAAAATCTTTTTCACTTTCAATATTAAATTAATCTAACTAAATTTTTATCTTTTCTTCTTAATTATTTTCTCTTATAAATTCTTCCTCTTTTATCCAAAACTTCAACAATTAAAATTTTATTTTCAAAATCAACACCTGCTCGCAGGTTCTCGTGCCCTTCAAGGGTATCAATCAATGCCCTATAATCTCCAATTCTAAATTTGTAACCCTCACCCTCATAATGTTCTAAATAACGAAACGGATTTTCTTTTAATTGTTTAAGTTTTTTAATAATTCTTAAAGCAACATCTTGAGGAAGTTTATCTAAAAACTTTTCTACTTTTGGCTTTAATTTAATTTCATAAATCATTTTTCAAGTATTCTCTTTTCAACATCTTCAAGAGATACACATTCAGAAAGAGGAATTTTTCTCGCTTCAACTAATTCATTCTTTGCCCAATCAGTTAATTCTATTTCTTCCACAGGCATTTTTTCTTTAATAAAATCAATTTCTATTTTAATTTCATTTAACCTATTTAAAATTTCTTGATTAATTTGTAAATTTTTCATGTATTATTCAATAATTATTTATTTATAAATATATTCATTCTCAACAACTTCTAAATTACTTCTTCACAATATTATTCTAATCCAAAAACCACTTCCAAACAAGTCTTAAAATTATCTTTTTCTCATTAATTTCAAATGTTTCTATCCTGAATAGAAACTATTGTCTAAAAATTCCCATGTAACAATTTCCAAAATTTTGTAAACAAAATAAAAAATTCTAACGAGTTATAATTTCCACAATCTCTTTTAGATAGAAAATTTCACTTCGTAACAATTTCCAAAGCATCTCTATTTTTCAAAACATAATTTTTACCTAAAGCCATTTTTGTTCTTGCATTAATTGCTTTAATAAAATTTTTTCCAAAATCAGTATGAAGATAATAAGCAAAATCCAAAGCAGTAGAATCAGGGGGCATTAAAAAGCAATCAGGCAAAATATTTCCTTTGCTGTCTTCTAGTTTATTTGCAGAAGCTGGAAACACTGTAACATATTTTAACAAATCAAACACAGCAAAATTTAAAATTTTTTGAATTCCTGTTCCAAATTCAAATTTATTTAAAACATTTTTCTTAATTTTCTCTAAACCTTGTTTTTGTTTATCTGAAAGTTTTTTTATAATTTTAAATTCCTTATCTCCTGGAATATATTCTATTAAATTTTTTTTTGCAGCTTGTCTTAAAGCAAGTTCTGAATCAGCAGAACAAGGAATTACTAAATAATCTTTAAAAGTTTCAGTTACCCTATTAATATTTTTCCCTGAAGCTTCATCATCGCATTTATTTAAAGCAAGAATCAAAGGTTTACTAATTTTCCTTAACTCAAACGCAAAATTTTTTAATTGAACCTCACTCCAATTAGTTGATTTTTCAGGTAAATTTAATTTTAATAAAACTTCTTTAACTTGATATTCCTTTACTTTTAATCCTGAAAATTGTTTTGCAACTGCTTCTGAAAATTTTGCTCCTTCTTGTTCTGCTTTTCTTGCAAAACTTTTCCAAACTTTTATTAAAATATTATAAAACCATTTTCCTAATTCATCTTCTAAAAATTTCACATCTTCACAAGGATCGTGATTTTCACAAAGTTTTCCTTCAATATCTGTTTTACCAGAAGCATCAACAATATGAATAAAAACATCTGCTTCTCTTAAATCATTTAAAAATTGATTTCCCAAACCTTTTCCTTGAGAAGCTCCTGGAACTAAACCAGCAACATCCATTAATTCAACTGGAACAAATCTTTGGTGATTAATACAAAAACCAGTTCGAGGATTACATTGGGTATTAAACTCCTTATCAATACATTCAACTCTAACATATCCAATACCATGATTTGATTTTATTGTTGTAAAAGGATATGAAGCTATTTCAACTTCTGCTAAAGTTGCTGCTTTAAAAAAAGTAGATTTTCCCACTGATGGTTTTCCAACTAAACCTAACAACATTCTTTTAAAATCTCCTTGAAAATTTTTTCTATTTCTTTAATTTTAGCTTCAATATTTTGGTAATTATTTATTATTTTAATGTCTGCAAGTTCCATACATTTGCTAACTTGCTGACCAGAATCATTTTCTTCACCAAAATCTCTCTTATCTAATATTAAAAAATCTTCCCAAATTTTAGGATCACTAATTTTCCCTCGTAAAATAACTCTTTTAAATCTAATTTCTTGAGGAGCATCCACAGAAACTAAAATAAAATCCTTTAATTTTTTTAATTCTAAAATCTCTTTATGATTTCTTATACCATCAATTACATGGTGTCCATCAACTATCAATTTTATAATTTTTTGGGCCCAAACACTATTTCCTTGCTTTATTCTTAATTCATTTCCTAAATCTTGCAAATTTTTTCTTGTGTGCTCAATCCCTCTTTTTGTTGCCTCGTCACGAACTGCCTGAGATAATGATAAATAATTAAAACCTTTTCCTTTTAAATAATTTGCAACAACGCCTTTTCCTGCAGCAATTCTTCCTGTTAATCCAATAATCATAAAAAAGATTAGAGAAAAACCTTTAAATAGATTATCTCACTATCAAAATCATGAGCCTATAGCTCTGTGTCGAACTTGTTCGATTCAGGTAGAAGTTTA
>CAYVGH010000013.1:3588-3806 GCA_964451185.1 Candidatus Woesearchaeota archaeon
CTTCTGCCAGTCTGGAAGACTGAGTTATAGTTCAACAACAACGAGCCTATAGCTCTCGTTTGAATGTTTCTACATTTGAACGAGGTAGAAGTTTACTTCTGCCAGTCTGGAAGACTGAGTTATAGTTCAACAACAACGAGCCTATAGCTCAGTCTGGTTAGAGCGCTGGTCTTATATGAGTTTGTTCCATTAGGAACAATTTTTCCAAGAGAAAATCT
>CAYVGH010000013.1:3906-8023 GCA_964451185.1 Candidatus Woesearchaeota archaeon
AAGAAAGCCACACCTGTTTTACAGGAGTCTTCCTTATGAAAATCTAAGAAAGCCACACCTGTTTTACAGGAGTCTTCCTTATGAAAATCTAAGAAAGCCAGAGGTCGACGGTTCAAATCCGTTTAGGCTCATAATGGAAATTTTAAATTTCCAAAAAATAGAATCAAAAAGGAGGTAAAAAAACATGGCATTAGATTTAATGAGTGGAGGACTAATTGCAGCATTGGCTGGTATGGCATTTTTAGTATTTATAATTTCTTTAGGAATGTATATTTTCTTAAGTCTTGCTTTTATGAGTATAGGAAGAAAAGCAAAATTAAATGCACCAGGATTAGCATGGATTCCAGGAATAGGCCCTTTAATAATTTCATTTCAAGCATCTAAAATGCATTGGTGGCCTTGGTTACTTTTAATAGGAGCATTTATACCTGTTATTGGAATTATTTTTAGTTTAGCTTTTTCAATATTTGTAATAATTTGGCAATGGAAAATGTTTGAAGCGATTAAAGAACCAGGATATTGGTCACTACTTTGTTTAATTCCAGTATTGAATTTAATTCTTTACGGAATTGCTGCTTGGAGAAAATAAAGCAAAATCAAAGATTTTGTATTATCCACTTTTTGAAGAAAAAAATAAACCCAAGGAGGAAGAAGCAAACCATTTTTATTTTTTATATAAATAGGCCAAGAATTTTATTCTTGAGCCTTTTTATTTTTTAACATTTTTCTTGTTACTCCTTTAAAGATATAAAATAGAAACATTTAAATAATGTTTTTTTATAGTTATATTATGATGAAGAATTATAATTCAGATATTGAACTTCAAGGAAGTGGAAATTCTGACCGTGGACATAAAGAAGCAGATAAAATTTTTCGAAAAAGAGAATTAGAAAAATTAGTAAAAAATGCTGAATTAAATAATAAAGAAAGAAAGAAAAGAACTCCTGGAGGGAATCTTTATATTCCAATATTTACTTATGAATTAAAAGATTTTATTAAAGATTATTGTGAAAAAAATAATAAAGAGTTGCCGAAAAATTTTCCTCATATGAAAAAAAATCAATTATATGCAATTTATTTTAATTTAAGGGGTTGATAATTTTAGATAACTATTTATATTTGTTATTTCTTATTTTTATATGGGATTAAACATCAGAGAAATAATTCCGCGAAAAGAAATTGAAATTTCAGATTTGAGAAACAAAACTGTTTGCGTTGATGCATTTAATAGTTTGTATCAGTTTTTATCCACAATAAGACAAGCAGATGGAACTTCTTTAATGGACAATAAAAAAAGAGTTACTAGTCATTTATCTGGAATTTTTTATAGAAATATTCATTTGCTTTGTGAAAATATAAAATTGATTTATGTTTTTGATGGTAAACCTCCTGAATTAAAATATAAAATACACAAAAAAAGAAATAAGGTAAAAGACTTGGCTAAAGAAAAATATGAAAGTGCAAGACAAAAACAAGATTTTGAGCAAATGAGAAGATATAGTAGCCAGTTATCAAAATTAGATGATGAAATGATAAAAGAAAGCAAAGAATTATTAAAAGCAATGGGAATTGCAGTAATTCAAGCTCCTTCAGAAGGTGAATCAGAAGCAGCTTATTTAGCACGACATAAAAGCAGTGTTTATGCTAGTGTCAGCCAAGATTATGACAGTTTGCTTTTTGGAGCTCCTATTCTTATTAGAAATTTAACTTTATCAAGAAGAAGAAAAACTTATTCTGGTTACATTGAAATTAAACCCGAAATTATTGAATTGCAAAAAGTTTTGAATTCTTTAGAAATTAATTTAGATCAACTAATTTGTTTAGGAATTTTAGTTGGAACTGATTATAATCCCAGAGGAATTCCAGGAATTGGACAAAAAAAAGCTTTAGATTTCGTTAGAAAATTTAAAACTCCTATTAGGATTTTCGAAGAAGTGAAGCAAAGAATTCATAGTTTACCTGAAGAAGATAGATTTAACTGGAAAGAGATTTTTGAATTATTTCATAAACCAGATGTGAAAAATTTTGAATTTGAATTTAATAAAATTAGTGAAGAAAAGATTAAGGAAATTTTAGTTAAAAGGCATGATTTTTCAGAAGAAAGAGTTCAGAGACAAATTGAGAAGTTAGAGGAGCTTAAAGAGAAGAAAAAGCAAAAGAATTTAGAAAAGTGGTTTTAAAAAAGAAAGATTTATATACTCAACCATTCTTATGCATATATATAAGTTTGGTTAATACCATGAAAATAAAAATAATTGATAAATTGAAGAAAAAATTGCATAAAGATATTGCTCTAGTTCAAGATGTAGTCGTAGACACAATTTACGAAATTTTTCCAAGAGCAGTGTTACATGGAGGCACAGCTATTTGGAGGTGCTATCAAGGGGCAAGGTTTTCCGAGGATATAGATATTTATTTGAATAAAACAGAATTAAAAAGGGTTGATGAATTTAAGAAAAAATTAATCCAAAAAAATTTGAATATTATAAAATTTAAGAAAACTGATAATGTTATTTATGCAAAAATATCTTTCATAGGTGTGGAAATAAGATTTGAAGCTTCATTTTTTAAAAAGCAAGAAAAAATCATAATCAAGCCTTATGAAACAATTGATGGAAATTATATTAATGTTTTTACTTTGTCTGCTGAAGATTTAATAAAAGAAAAAGTTAATACATATCTTTCTAGACAATTTATTCGGGATTTATATGATATTTATGTGTTGTTGAATTATGCTGAAATTAAAAAAATTAAAAATGATTTGAAAAGGTTGTTATTGAAATATAAAAAACCAAAAGATGAAACAATATTGCAATCATTGATATTTATTGGAGCAATACCTACAACTCAACAAATCTTAATTCAAATTAAAAAATGGGCAAAATAAAATATTTAAAAGATGTAGAAAATTTCATAAATTCGAATAAAGTTTTTAATGTCAAGGATGTAAAAAGAATTCTTCTTTCTAGAAAAGCCAATCCTAATTATGCTTATTTTCTTTTAAGCAATTTAGTTAAAAAAGGAAAAATTTACAGAGTTACCCAAGGTTATTATAGTAAATATGAAGATCCAATGGTTTTTAGTTATTGCATAAAACCATCATATATTGGATTAGAAACTGCTCTTTCTTTACATGGTTTATGGGAACAAGAAACAAATGTTGTTTTAATAACGCCTCGGAGAGTAAGGACAGGCGCAAGAAAAATTTTAAATACAAATATTATTATTCACAGCATTGATAAAAATAAATTTTTTGGTTATGATTATATTGATTATTATGAGTTTAAAATACCTGTTAGTGATATAGAAAAAACCTTTATTGATTGGATATTTTATAATAAATATTTAGATGAAAATTTATTGAATAATTTTAAAAAGAAAATAAAAATCAAGAAATTAAAAGAATATTTGAAAAATTATGATAAGAGGTTTGTTAAGAAGGTTTTAGGTATTTTGAAAAATAAAAAATAAGGGGTTTAGAGATTATCTTATTTGTTTTTTGTAAAAGCAAATAATCCTATTATTCCTAGAATAAATAAAATTGCTCCAATTAGGTTTGAATTTGTTTTTGTTAAGTTTCCAATTACATTTCCAGTAAAAGTACTAGATAAAAAAAATATAGAACTCAATAAAAAACCACTTGAAATTATTTTTATTATTCTTTCAAGACCTTTTTCTTTTTTTTGTTTTGGATTTCTTTTGTAAAATTCTATTGCTTGATTTATATCTTTTGGACTTGAGTCTTTTTTAAGAGCTTTGAATAATCTTCTTTTTACAGAAGTTCTATTTCCCATACCCACAAATTCATATAACTTTGCACCTTTTAGTGCCATTTCACCATAACTTTTTCCAAATTCACCTTCTGTTTTAATATAATTTTTATAACTCATTAAATTATTTGCTAAATCTACAATAAATGCTTTGGGATAATTATCATTTCTTTTTAGGATTCCATGTATTGCTTTATTCAAATTCCACATTTTTGCTTGGCTTAAAAAACTGTTTTCCCCAGAATAGTTTTTTAATTCTTTTAGAAAAGCATACTTTTCTTGAGTATTTGTTTTTTTATCTTTCATCTTCTTAATTTTTTTAATAATTCAATTATTTAAAAACTTAC
>CAYVGH010000013.1:8123-10270 GCA_964451185.1 Candidatus Woesearchaeota archaeon
TTTTTATCTTTCATCTTCTTAATTTTTTTAATAATTCAATTATTTAAAAACTTACTTATTATTTTTAAGTGGTTTTAGCGAATATATTTTTTAACTAATTCTTTTATTTATTTTTCTGTCGTCATAATTTTATTAAAATTTATTTATTTAAACTTTTCCATAACGATTAAAAATTCCTACGAAGTCTCTTTGTGTTACACCAAAATTATTAAGTATTTCTGCTTCATTTCTTCCATAACCCCATTTATACATTTTATTTACAAACATTGCCCAACCTCCACTAAATCTAGGATTTTTTTGTCTTCTTGTCCACTTTTTAAATTTTCTTGCTAATTGAATTAGACTATTTCTTGAATATCTTGGCTTTTTTCTTCTTTTTTCTCTATCATCATAATATTCTTCTCTTTCTTTCCTTTTCCATTTAGGCTTTTTAAATAATAAAATCAAACCAATTACTAACAAAATAATTCCAAACACAAGAACAACTCCTTTTTCATAAACTAAATTTGTCAAACTTATTCCAATTAATAATAAACCCAATACAATTAATGCATTTGCAAAACCCCATTTAGATAAAAAATAAATAATTCCTGCTATTAATATAACTCCCAAAATTGTAAGCAAATACTCCCCAACATAAAAACTTCCAACATATCCTCCGCCTACATTAAAATTAGATGTTGCTAAACCATAAACTGCTAATAAAGAAGATGCTAATGAAATTATAATTCTTGAACCTTTATTTTCTCTAAAAACTGTTCTTCCTAAAATAAAATTTAACATAGCAAAAAAAATCACAAAAATTGCCCCATATGTAATTAAAGATGAATCAAAATAATTTGAATATCCATTAAAAGCACTTACAAAATTAATTAAGAATATTCCTAAAATAAAAAATAATACACCTTTTTTCATATTTTATTGAATGATATGTTTTTTATAAAGTTATCTTAATGTCCTTAATTCATTTAAAAGTGATTACAAGTAGAAAAGTTTATAAAATCTATTTTTCAATAAAGTAAATGGGATTAGAAAAAATTTTAGGAAATTTTGGAAAAGGATTAGCAATTGGTGCTACTAAAGTTGTAGATCCTATTGGTACAAACTTATCTTATTTAGACAAATGGGAAACAGGTGCTGGTTATTCTAATGAAAGAGCTTTAGAAACATTTCATAATCATGTTTATAAATTAGCATATGATAATCCTGAAAAAGAAATTAATTTAAAAAAAGATTATATTCCAAGAGGTATTGGAACAGGATTAGGTCTTGGATTAGGAGCATTAGGACTTTATAGTTTGTATTGTATTACTCCGATATTAGGGTTAGCAGCCCCAATTGTTACTGGAATTTATGGCCTTGTTAATACTATTAAAAAATATACACAAGGAATTATTAAAGGAGAAAAAACAGAAAATCCAAGCATAAAGCCAGAAATTGTGAAAGAAATAATTATTAATAAAAAAGGTAAAAGAACAAAAAAACTTTCTAAAAAAATTCCTTATTGGAATAGTTTTACTCTAAAAGAAATTATTACTAATAAAGAAGGTAAAAGAACAGAAAAATTTTATGAAAGAGCTTCTTTTAAAAATGGATTTTATTATGGGTGGAATAAATTAACTCATCTTTATGTGCCTTTAATTCATGATGTTGAATCTTATTTTACAGGAAGAGGCCTAAATAATAGCAAATTTGAATCTTCTATTAAACATAGTTCTAAACCAATAAGAAGAAATTTAAAAGCTATTTTGGGCTCTTTAGCAGGAAGCATAGTTGGAGCAGCTGTTTTTGCTGCTTCTTTTGGAATTATTCCTTTGTATAAAAGTATTAGAGATACTAAAATAAATTTAAAGAGAGATTAATTTTATAAAACCAAAAACATTTAAATTCGGTTTTTTTTTTACTTTCATGATTAATCATAGAGCATTTAATATTCTTGGAAATATTGCAATTGTAAATTTTTCAGACAAAACAAAAAGTTCTGACAAAAAAAAATTTGCTAAAGAAATTTTAAAAAAAAATTTAACAATAAAAACAATTCTTGAAAAATCTGGAAAGTTTTCTGGAAGATTAAGAAAAATGAAAACAAAGCACCTTGCTGGTGAAAAAAATAAAGAAGTTTTGTATAAAGAAAATAATTGTGTGTT
>CAYVGH010000014.1:0-9905 GCA_964451185.1 Candidatus Woesearchaeota archaeon
TTTCCAGTAATCTTTCCCCAAAAATCAGAAAACCACGAAGCAGAAGCAAATGATATAGATAAAACTAAAATTAAACATATTAAAATAACTAAACTCTTTTTTGTTTTCATAAAAGATAGTTGTAAAACTAATTTATAAATATTGTTATTCTAATCCAAACAAATTTAAACTAAATAATCATGAATTATTTATGGCTGATGAAACAAATTATCAATCACAATTTTCAGGAGAAATAAATTCAAAAATAAGAGATTTAGAAGAAAAACAAAGAGTTCTTAAAGATAGAATTTTGCTTATAGGACAAAACTTAATTGAAATTAAAGAAAACACAAATGAAAAAATTTTAGAAATAAAAAAAGAATTAGAAATGATTAAAGAATCAATAAACAGAACAAAAGTATTTTTAGAAAGTATTTCAAAAGAATTTTCAAAATTTGCGAGAAAAGATGATTTAGAAATTCTAGCAAAGCAAGCAAAAATGTTCCAACCATTGGAATATATAAAACAAAGTAAAAAAAATCTCTAATAAGATTTTTCATTTGTTTAAATTTAAATAAAATAAATATAAAATTTGATTTTTTCTTTAATTGAATAATTTTAAAGAACGAAACAAATAAAAACAAAAGAAAACAATTAAAAACATGGCTGTTTTAGAACAAGTAAGGCAAATGAAAAAACAAGGATTGCCTAACCAAGAAATTATAAACAAATTACAAGAACAAAACATTTCCCCAAAAGAAATAACAGATGCTCTTGAACAATCTCAAATAAAAGATGCTATTGAAGGAGAAACAAAAATAATGGAAGAACAAACATATGAACCAAATCCTAATGAAATGTATTCTAATGAACCAACCACAACTCAACCTTCTCCTCAAAATTATTACCCAGAAACAGAACCTATTCAAAATAATTATGCAGGAGCACAAGAGTATTATCCTCAAGAAGAGACAGAAGCAAATTATGCAGGCACTACAAACACAGACACTTTAATTGAAATTGCAGAACAAGTATTTACAGAAAGAATAAAAAAAATAGAAAAACAAATAGATAAATTCAAAGAATTTTCAATACTTACACAAACAAAATTAGAAAATGTTGAAGGAAAATTAAAAAGAATTGAATCAATTATAGATAATTTACAAATTAAAATTCTTGAAAAAATAGGTTCTTATGGAAGTAATTTAAATAGCATTAAAAAAGAAATGACAATGATGCAAGATTCTTTTACAAAAATGATTCCAGAAATTGCAAAAAAACAAACTAGTAAAATTAAAATAACAAAAAAGAAAATTCCAATTAAAAAAATTTCTAAAAAGAAAAAATAAACCTACCCCTGAGGATTATTTTTCGGATTAAATAAAAGAGGGTTTAATTCTGGAAGATTTAAGTTTTTTGTAGGAGAAGTTGTTGCAATTATTGCAATTATTGCCCCAATAATAATTCCTACAATTATAATAGTTGGCCAATTATTTGCCCACCAATAACTTCCTCCAGTATACCAACTAAACTCACTAAATGATTTAAAAATAACAATCGCAGTTATAATAAGAGACAAAATTGCAAAAATCCAGTTAAATGCTTTATTACTTGGATCCATAAATAATCCCATTAAAATTATCATAACTAAAATAATTGATAATGCAATTGCAACCCTTGGAAATAATTCTTGAAAAAACATTGAAACAAAATCAAATTGCAAAGACATTAAAGACACTGCTAAAGCAATAACAACATTCACACCTTTATTAGTTTTAAAGAGTGGAATATTTGAAAGTATAACAAAAACAAGTGCAAATATTAAAAGAAATGGGAGCACATATTGAAAAATTCCAAGAGATTCCCATTGGGCAAGCATACCTCCAGTAGTGCTACCTCCAAAAAAACCACCATAAGATAAAAAACTATTTATTATCATATTATAAATTAGAAAATGTCATTTATAAATATTTCTTAAAAGAAAATTAATGTAAAAATTAATCAAAAATAAAATTAGTCCTTTTTTCCACTGGATTGAATAACAATTCCCACAGCAAATCCAATTAAAACAATAAAAATAAAATTAGTCCAAAAAGTATTACTCCAAGTTTGTTTAAATAAAAAATCAGATAAACCTGTAACTCCAGCTGCCCAAAGAACTGCAACAACCACTGCAATTCCAACAACAATTCCCAATCCTATTTTCATCCCATTTGTAAGTTCAAATCCTTTTTCTCCTTTTGTATCTGCAAATACAAAACCCCATAATAATAAAACCACAAACATAATAACCAAGGCAACAGACAAAAACAACATCAAATTTGTAACTATTTCTTTTGGATGAAAAGCAGAAATAAAAATTAATCCAATTACAAGTGCAACAAGTGCATTAAGTTGTTTTTTTTCATCACCAAAAAGTTTTGATTTTTCTAAAATTGCAAAAACAATAAAAAATATTAATAGAAAAGGATATATAAAATCAATTAAAAGTGGTGCTTGTAAAATTGTTGTCATTTTTTTATTCTAAATCTTCAGGCAATTCATCTACATCTGAAGTTTGGCTTGGTAAAGCGGATTTATTTATTAAAAAAATATCACTAATTGCTTTAACAAATTGGTGTGGAATAATAACTCCTCTTGCCCCTCCAATAAGAGATAAAACACTTCCTCCAACTTTAATTCTCCAGCCATCAATTTTATTTTCATACAAATTAGCTTCTTCAACTTGCCCAAAATAATCCCCTGAATCAGTGTAAACTTTTGCACCTATAACATCTGTTATTTTTTTAACTCTCATTTTTATATCACACGAACTTTATTTAAATAGTTTTGCATAATCAAAAAGATATTTAAAAGAAGTATAAAAAGGTTTATAAAAATTCAAAACTAGAAAATATTATGCTAAATAAAAAAGAAATACTAATAATAATTTTAATCTCAATAATTTTTGCTTTTTCAATTACTCTTATGTCTAGTCTTAATTATTTTTTAATTGTTTTTTTAAGTATAATTTTAGTAATTATGATAAATATAATTACAAAAAAAATTATAGGATATTATTATGAAATGGAAATTGAAACAAAACTATGGGAATTTAAACACTGGGGTTATAAACCAAAACAACATCTTAAAAAAGATTTTCCAGCAGGTGCATTTTTTCCAATCTTCTCAAGAGTGATTTTATTTCCTTTAAATGGATTTATTTGGATGGCATCATTAGTTTTTGATGTAAAAGCAAAAGTTTACAAAACAGCAAAAAGGCATGGGTTTTATTCTTTTTCAGAAGTTAGTGGAAATCAAATAGCTTACACTGCAGCCGCAGGAATTTTTGCAAATCTTTTGTTCGCAATTTTAGGATACTTAATAGGTTTTTCAGAATTTGCAAAATTCAATATCTGGTTTTCATTCTTTAATATAATTCCTCTTTCTAATTTAGATGGAAATAAAATTTTCTTTGGAAGCAAAACCCTGTGGACTTTTTTAACAATAATAATTTTAATCGCTTTAATTTATACTTTTTTTATTATTTAATTTTTAAAATTAGTTAACTTTAAATAGCATTTTAAAGTTAAATCTACTATGCCCAAGATAACTTTTATTTCAACATATCCTCCAATAATGTGTGGTGTTGGAACTTATTTAAAGGATATTACTGCTTGGCTTAAGCCAGAAGATTATCAAGTTCTAACATTCAAAAAATCAAAAGCATTAAAATATATTGGTGAAGAAGAATTACCTAATACAAAATATATAATTCCATACAATGCACCATTAAAAGCGATTAATGAAATTAATAAAGTTTCTAAAGATTCAGTAGTATGGATTCAGCATGAATTTGGAATATGGTATAAACAAGATGAATTTATTGAATTTCTTAGAAAAATTAAAGCAAAAAAAATTATAACATTTCATACAATCCATTTTCAATCAGATGAAACCCCTTATGGATTAGAAGAAAAAGAATATAAATTTCTTGAACAAATTTTACCTTTAGTTGATGCAGTAACTATTTTCAGTGATGGAGCTTATTATGCAATCAAAGGGGCGTTTCCGAATTATCAAAAAAAAATAGTTGAGATAAGGCATGGTTGCAAAATTTATCCGGGAATAACAAGAAAAATTGCAAAATATTCTTTAATCGGTTTTTTACTCAGTTCTCAACTTCCAAAAAATTTAAAAAAACAATTAGAAAATTTAAGTAAAATAATTTACAATAAAAATGTTAAACTCATTGGAAATTTTGGATTTCTTACTCCTGAAAAAGGTAGTGAGACAAGTTATCTAGTCAGAGAAGAACTTGAAAAATCTTTACACAAAAAAAAGGTAATCTCTTTATATATTGGGTGCGTAAGGGACACTAAAGACAAATTACAAGTTGGATATGCTAAACTACTAAAAAAATTTCATGATGGAAAAAAGAATTTTTTTATTAATTTATATGTTCCAGAGGTAATTTTTCCAGCATTATTAAAAGCATTTGATGCATATATTTTTTGGCCAAAAAAAGCTACTCAAAGTGGGAGGCTTGCAAATCTTCAGGGTGCAGGAGCTTGTGTTGTTGGAAAAAATCTTGAAGGAGTTGGAGAAACATTAAAAATCTCGGGTTGCCCTGTAATTAATAGTTATGCAGGACTTTTACATAGTTTAAAACAAATACTCTTTAGACCTAATTATCAAAACTGGGTTGAAAACCAAGCAAAAAATTATGCAAAAAAATTTAAATGGAAAACTCAAGCTAAAAAACATTTAGTTCTTACAGATTCTTTATTAAAATATAGAAAAAAATTACCCCTTTTAGATCAAGGTTATGCAAATTATTTATATGAAACAAAATTTAAAGAGATAAAAGCCCCTAAAACAAAAGAAGAATCTTAAAATTTTTATTTATATTTTTAAAGTAACTATAATCTTTTATAAAGCTTAGGAAATTAAAAAAACAATGGAATTCCTAAAAAACATTTCTCCCCGAGAATACCAAAAAAAAATATTCGAAACTTGCAAAGAAAAAAATTGTTTGGTTGTGCTTCCAACTGGATTAGGAAAAACATTAATATCTCTGATGTTAACAATTCATAGAATGAAAGAATTTCCAGGGGAAAAAGTTGTTTTTTTAGCCCCGACAAAGCCTTTGGCAGATCAACATTTAAATACATATAAAAAACATCTCCCTGAACTTTTTGCAGATATACAATTATTTACAGGAGCAATAAAACCTAAACAAAGGAAAAAAATCTGGCAGACAGGAGATATAATTTTTTCAACACCTCAATGTGTGGCAAATGATTTAAGAAAAAATCTTTACAATCTTTCAGAAGTTTGTTTATTAGTTGAAGATGAAGCACATCGTTGCGTTAGAAATTATGATTATAATTATGTTGCTAAAAAATATCAAGAACAATCATTGCATTCAAGAATTCTTGGAATGACTGCTTCCCCAGGAAACAACAAACCAAAAATAAAAGAAATTTGCAGAAATTTGTCAATACAAGAAGTTGAATTGCGTTCAAGAGAAAGTGAAGACGTAAAAAAATATCTCCAGGAATTAGAATTTAAAAAAATTAAAGTAAATTTTCCAAAAGAATTTGAAGAAATGAGGCATATACTAAACAAACTTTTAAATCAGTACATTGAAGAATTAAGATATAGAAAAGTTTTGTTTGGACCTGCAACAAAAACAAGATTAATAGAACTGCAAAAAAAAATATCTGGAACACTATCAAGAGGAAATAGAAATTTCAATTATATGCTTGGAGCAAGTGCATGCGCACAAGCAATTAAAATCCAGCACGCTTTAGGACTTTTAGAAACACAAACACTTGAGGGATTTAATAAATACTTAAAAAATTTATTTGAACAAGCAGAAAAAAAACAAAGCAAAGGAGTTGTAAAATTAGTTAAAAAACCTGAATTTAATTTTATTTATATGCAGTCAAATGAACTTCTAACAAAAAATTATGAACATCCAAAATTAGAAGAAGCAATTAAAATTTCTCAAAAAGAAATAAAAAACAATCCAAATTCCAAAATAATAATTTTTGCACAATTTAGAGATACAACAAATGCTCTTGCAAAAAGGTTGAATAATAAAAAAATAAATGCAAAAGTTTTTATTGGACAAGCAAATAAAAATGGAACAGGATTAAGTCAAAAACAACAGAAAAAAATAATTCAAGAATTTTCAGAGGGTAAAACAAGTATTTTATGTTCAACTTGCATTGGTGAAGAAGGTTTAGATATTCCAGAAGTAAATACGGTTATTTTCTATGAGCCAGTTGCATCTGCAATAAGAACAATTCAGCGAACAGGTAGAACTGCCAGACTTATGAAAGGGAAATTAATTATTTTAATTACAAAAGGCACAAAAGATGAATCTTTTTATTACATATCAAGGGCAAGAGAGAAGAAGATGAAAACAGCAATTGAAAGTATTAAAAATGATTTATCAAATGGAAATAAATTCGGATATCAAACAAAATTAAAATGAAAATAATTATTAAAAGACCAATCCAAGATATTTTTTCTAAAAAAAAGATTAAACAAATTAATCCAGAACAAAAACAAAAAATAATAATTGATTACAGAGAAAAAAATTCCTTTGTTGCTTCTTACTTAATAAGATTAGGATTTGAAATTGAATTTAAGGAATTAAAAGTTGGGGATTATATTGTCAAAGATGTTGTTATTGAAAGAAAGACGGTTTCTGATTTTATTTCTTCAATAATAAATAAAAGATTATTAAATCAAATTGAAGAACTAAAACAATTTGAAAATAAATTATTATTGATTGAAGGAATTTCAGAGCAAGAACTTTATACAGAGGATAATTTGGGCATGAATGCAAATGCAATAAGAGGTTTCTTGCTTTCAGTAGTTTTAAAACATAAAATTCCAATTATTTATACAAAAAATTCAGAAGATACTGCAAAATTTATTAATATTTTATCAAAAAAGAAAACAAAAGAAGTGCCACTAAATGGAGTTAAAAAAACATTAAGTAAAAAAGAGCAGTTGCAATTTATAATAGAAAGCTTTCCAGGAATTGGTCCTAAAAAATCAAAAGAATTATTAAAAAAATTTGGAAAAATTCAAAATATAATAAATGCTCCTATTGAAGATTTAAAAAAAATCTTAGGAAAAAAAGCAGAAACAATAATTGAAATTATTAATAGAAACTATTAATTTCTCATTCTCATTTGAAAATTCTCAAGAATCTTATATTCAGGACCATCTCTCTTTAAAATAGATTTAACTAAAGAAAATTGATTGGAAATAAAAAACTTTTTTTTAGGGGCAATTTTAATAATCTTTTTAAAAAATTCTTTTTTATCTTTTATAGAATTTATTCTCACAAGGGTAATATGAGAAATAAATGATTTTTCATCTCCATTAAGATTTAATTTTTTTAATTTTTCATCAATTTGTTTTTTAAGAAATTCAAAATCAGATGCAATTAACTCAATCCAAAGAATTTTTATATATTTTTCATTTGGAAAAAAACCTATTTTTCCTGTCTCAACTGGAAATTGTGGAAAGTCAATTTCTTTTAAAGTTTTTTTTATTTGCTCGAGTTTTTCTTGTGAAATATTTCTAAAAAATTTTAAAGTTAAATGCAAGTTATTTTTTTTAGTAAAATTTCCTTGGCAAAGTTTTGAATTTTTTAATTTCTCAAAAGCATGAAAAATTTGAGATTTAATATTCTCAGGTAATTCAATTGAAATAAAACACCTCATATTAATTCTCCAAGTATTTTAGCGCCTAATTTAATTGTCATATTATTAAAATCTTTTTTAGGATTTATTTCTACAATATCAACTGCTCTTAGGTTTTTAATTTTATTTATTCTTTGGATTATATATAAAAATTCTCTTGTTGACAATCCTCCTGGCTCACAATAACCAGTTCCAGGAGCAAAAGCAGGATCAATAACATCAATATCAATTGAAACATAAAGTTCTTTGCCTCGTGCAAATTCCATAATAATATCACAACTATCTTCTAAATTATCTAATAATTGATTCATAGAAATAATTTGAATTTTATTCTGCTTTAAAAATTTTAATTCATCTTTATAAAAATTTCGTGTTCCAACCAATAGAATATTCTCTATTGGAAAACCCTTATTAATAACCTTTCTTAACCATTCTTCATGAGTTGGCTCTTTCATTGGAGACATTAAATCAGGATGTGCATCAAAAACAATTAAGCAAGATTTTTTTTCCAAAGTTTTACAATGCTCTAAAAAAGCTTTTGTTAGAGAATAACTAATTGAGTGATCTCCTCCCAAAAAAATAATTTTTGGTTGTTCTTCAAAAATCTCAAGGGCATTTTTATAAATTAAATTATTACTTAATTCTAAATTTGAATTATCTAAATGGATTTCCTCTAAATCTAAATTATTAATTATTTTTCCAGATTCATTTGAATAAATATTTTTAAGTGAATTTAAAATTTCATTAGGAGCTTTTTCACAACCTTTTGTTTTGTTAAGCCCGTTTATGCCAGGAACTTTTATAATCATAGAAATAATTAATGAAAAGGGTTTTTATTATTTTTGTATTTTGAAAAATTATATAAAAAGTTTTTTTATTAAAATTAATATTGTTGAGGAGTATAAACATTTGCCCGCGGAGTTATTGGGGGTCTTGGAGGTTGTTTTGGAGTTTGACTAGGACTTTCTTCTTCTTCTTTAAATTTCTTTTTTTTAATTAAAAAGAAAATTATTCCTGCAATTATTACAAGGCCTAAAACACCAAGAAGAATAATTAACCAAGGGAATCCATTTTCTTCGCAAGATTTTGTTTCATAATTGCCAGTATAAGTAACATCACAATTGCTATCATCGGTATAACTTTTACAAGTTTTTTCACCTTCTACACAATCGCCCCAAGAATCACAATACCAATCAGGAGTACATCCTGCACAATATTTTGCTTCAAGTGGTTTATTAGTTATAGTTGTGCAGTTATTTGAATCAGTGCAAGTTCTTGTTCCACACTCACCAGTCATGTTGCTCCAATTTCCACAAGTCCAGTTTTCAACACAAATTAAAGCTGATACAATTCCAAAACCAGTCATTTCAACAACACCTGAATGAGCAAGTGGCCAGACCTTAAACATTGTATTTACAAAATCACAATGATAACCCGCATTTGTTCCAGGGCATGAAACCAAAACCTCATCAATTCCAGTGCAATTATTTGTAAAATCATCAAGAGTAATATTTCCAGAAAAATCTTTTATACAAACCTTGTGTGAATTATTTAAACTTTTAAACCAAGCTGTTTTATTTGAAATTTCCAAACCATTTATTAAAATATAATTAAAATTTTTATAATTAGAAGCTGTTTCAATTTTAGCTTCTTGAAGATTTAAAGAACTTGCATTAAAATTCCAATTAAATTCAACATAACCATTATTTCTTTCACTATCTATTTGAACATTTAAAATCCCAGCATTATTATAATTATAACCCTCCTCACCATCATCAAACTTTTCTCCATCAATATAAATATCATTTTCATTTATCTCAGAAACATCATCACTCCAAAGGATACCATTTGAATTGTAGTCGCAAAAACCTGTTTTTTCATTAGAAGAACTACAATAGTGCACATCTGTTACATCATATGTTTCTGTTGAATCACAAGTCTGAAAATCACCAACCCATGAAGAAACACAAACACAAGCACCTTCTTTACAAACATGATATTGCCCTTCTTTTTCAGAACAACTATAAGGGGATTTAAAAGCAATGTTAGAACCAGCACAATAACTTTCTATTAAAATATCACTGCTATTACAATAATCTTCTGCTTGGTGTGTTTCATTTTCAGTAATTCCAAATACTGTTTCATTTCCAGAAGCATAATTTAAACTATCATAATCAATACAACTTTTACAAGCACCATCATAACAAATAGGATTGC
>CAYVGH010000015.1:0-5344 GCA_964451185.1 Candidatus Woesearchaeota archaeon
TTGTAGATTTTTTGCGTTCATTTTTCCTGCTTCTGAAATACAATATGAATTAATAACAATAAAATGAAAAAACAACCAAAAGTAGCAATAATAATCTTAACGTGTAATCAAAAGAAAATGTTAGAAGAAGCATTAGAATCTGTGATTAAAAAAACAGATTATAAAAATTATAAAATTTTTCTTGTGGATAATGGAAGTGAAGATAGACATGATTTAATGGTAAAAAAAGAATTCCCAAAAGTGGAAGTAATTAGAAATGAAAAAAACCTCGGATATGGCAAAGGAAATAATATTGGCATTAAAAGGGCATCTAAAACCTATAAGCCTGATTATTTTATACTCTTAAACGACGATATAGAAATAATTCATGAAAACTGGTTAAATAAAATGATAAAAATTGCGGAGAGTGATGAAAAAATTGGGTTAGTAGGAAGCCAAGCAATTTATCCAAATGGAAATTTCCAAAGTTCTGGGGGTTATCTTAAAAAATGGAGAATAACACAAAGTTTAGAATTTGAAGAAGGGATAATTTTGGATGTGGATCATCTTGATATAGTTTGTACATTGGTTAAAAAAGAGGTGATGAATAAAATTAAAGGATTTGATGAAATTTTCACTCCTTTTTTATTGGAAGATACAGATTATTGTTTAAGAGCAAAAAAAGCAGGATACTCTGTTAAATTAGATACAAGTGTGAAAATAATTCATAAAAAAGGCCAGACTATTAATTCTATGAAAGATAAAAGAAAATTATTAATCAGATTTAAAAATGACATCATATTTTCAAAAAGACACCTAACAGGTTGGAATAAGTTTTTTAGAATTTTCATATATCTCCCAATAGTGGCTATTTTTAAAAAAGAACATGATGAGGATGAATTAAAATTTAAAAATTTTAGATTAAGAAAAGATTTTTTAGTTAATTTATATTACTGGGTTTTAGCATTTATGCCCAGTGTATATAAGAAAATTATTGAAGATGTTAAATAAAATAATAAAAAACTATGGGAAACACAGAAAATGAACCTTTTAAAAAAATGTGATATTTGTGGAAAAAGTAGTTTTAAGTTCTTATTTAAACAAAAAGACAAAAACTTTAATTTTCCAGATGAATTTTCACTATATAAATGTAGAAATTGTGGGCTTATTTTCATAAACCCTCAACTTTCTTGGAAGGAACTTGAAAGATATTATCCACAAACAGAATATTATGCATTTAAAGAAATAATTAAAAAAGAAGAATCAAAAAAAGTGCAATTAAAGTTATTTTTATATGACATCTATTGTAATCCAAAAAAGAATAATTATTTTTTGAGGATTTTATTTTCACCAATTAAAGTTTTAGTGAGAGGAATTAAAATAGTGCCCCACCAAAAATTATTAGATATTGGATGTGGTTCTGGACAATTTTTATATGAAATGAAACAATTTGGATTTGATGTTCAAGGTATTGAACCAAGCTACTTTAACAAAAAAGCCGCAAAAATTTTAAATATAAAACCTGATTTAATTAAAGCGAAATATCCAGACAATTTTTTTGATGTAATCACTATGAACCATGTATTACAGCATGTAAATAATCCTTCTCAAATTTTGACGGAGATACACAGAATATTAAAGAAAAAAGGTATTTTAATAATTGGTATTTCTAATTATCGTTCTTTAGCATATGCTTTATTTAAAAAAAATTGGCTTCAATTAGATATTCCAAGGCATTTATCTAATTACTCTGATAAACTTTTAATTAAATTTTTAGAGAAAAAAAAGTTTAAAGTTATTAAAAATCACCATAATTCAAGACCAAATCAATTTGTGGATTCGTTATATTTTACACTTAATATAAAACAAAGAAAAGGAATTTGCTATAATATTTTAAAGGGTGTATTTCTGCCTTTAACATGGATTGTAAATGCTTTAAAAATGGGGGACCAAGTTGAGATTTGGAGTATAAAAAAATGAAAGTGAAAAGTTTCACTAAAAAATGTCTTGTCCTTGGAGGCGAAGGTATGCTTGGACATGTGGTTATAAAATACATAGATTCTCTTCCTAATTTTAAAGTATACTTTACCACACGTAATAAGGAAAAGGGAATTTATTTTGATGCTTATAAAGATATTAGGAAAATTGGAGATATCATAAAAAAAATAAAACCAGAATTAATTATTAATTGTATAGGAATTGTAAATTCTCTTGTCAAGGAATATAATAAAGACATGGTTACATTTATTAATTCTTATTTTCCTCAAAAATTAGCAAATATTTGTAAACTAAACAATTCAAAATTGATTCATATTAGCACAGATTGTGTTTTCTCAGGTAAAGAAGGAAATTATACTGAAAATTCCCTTTATTCCCCTATAGATTTTTATGGTGTGTCTAAAGCTGCTGGAGAAATCAAAGACAATCGCAATTTAACAATAAGAACATCTATACTTGGTCCAGAGATAAAAGAGCCCAAAACCGGATTAATGGAATGGTTCTTAAAACAGAAAGGAAAAAGTGTTAAAGGTTTTACAAAAGCAATTTGGTCTGGTTTAACAACTTTAGAACTTGCGAAGAAAATAATTGAAATGCATGAAAAAAATGTTACAGGAATAATACACATTGTATCTGAACCTATAACTAAATATGATTTATTGAGTCTAATAAAAATAGTTTACAATAAAGATATAATTATAAATGCTGATAATAACTTTATTTGTAACAGAAGCATGAAAAGTGTAAGGTATGATGTTAATTATTCTGTGCCAACACACAAGCAAATGTTACAAGATTTAAAACAATGGGAAAAATACAGATAAAATGTTTAATGAAAAAATAATCTTAATAACTGGAGGAACAGGTTCTTGGGGAAATGAACTTACAACACAATTGTTAGAAAAATATTTTCCAAAAGAAATAAGAATTTATTCTAGGGGGGAAAAATTACAAGTAAAAATGAAGAGGGATTTTAAAAATGATAAAAGATTAAATTTCATAATTGGGGATGTTAGAGATTTTGAAAGATTAGATGAAGCAAGCCAAGATGTAGATTATATTTTTCATTTGGCGGCTCTAAAACATATCCCAGTATGTGAAAAAAATGTGCAGGAAGTTACAAAAACAAATATTATTGGAACTCAAAATGTTATAAAAGCTGCGATAAAAAATTTAGTTAAAAAAGTAATCCAAATTTCAACAGATAAAGCTGTATCTCCAATAAATTTCTATGGAACTTCTAAATCTATTGGAGAAAAATTAATTATTGCCGCAAATAATTTAACAGAAAAAACAGATTTTGTGTGTATTAGAGCGGGAAATGCTTTGGGAAGTTCGGGAAGTGTAGTGCCTGTATTCAGAGAACAAATATTAAATACAAATCAAATTACAATTACTAATGGAGAGATGACAAGATTCTTTTTTAATCTTAAACAAGCTATATCTTTAATTTTTAAAGCTTCAATAGATTCTGTTGGGGGAGAAATATTTATAATGGAAATGCCTGCTATGAAAATAGATGATTTAGCAGATGTTATGATAAAAGAATTAGGAGATAGTTCAACTAAAAAAATAGTAATTGGAGAAAGGCCTGGAGAAAAAATTCATGAATTATTGGTTTCTGAAGATGAAAGTGAAAGAACATTTAAGATTGGTAATTATTTTATGATACTCCCTATGATTGAAATTAAAAAAATAAAAAATAAATATGACCAAAGATTCTTGCAAAAAATTCCTTTTGGAGCAATTAGTTCAAAAGATGCAAGAAGATTAAATTTTGAAGAAATAAAAGAAATGCTTGATAATGAAAATTGGCTTACAAAAGAAAAACTTGAGAAAAATTTAATCTATAAAAATAAAGAACATTTATTAGATTTTTTCAAAAATGAAGGTTGGATAAAAGGAGAAAATCTTTAAAATACAAAAATTAAAAATCTTAATAATAAATTTAAATTAATAGTAAATGTAGACAATGAATAATTTAGAAAAAAATGCTTTTTACCATTTTTCTGTGGAGGATGTATTTAAATCACTTATAGAAATTACTGATAAACAAATTGGACTCTTTGAACACCCTTTCTTTTCTTTTTTAAAGGAACTTCACGATGAATTCAATACCAATATAAATTTGTATCTCTTTTTTCAGAACAGAATCAATGGGGAATTGAGAACCTTAAGAGAAGTTTCAGACTCTATAAAACAAAAATTAATTGATAATTCTTGGATAAAATTTGGGCCACATGCTCTTGAATATTATACTCCTCCCTATACTCAAACCCCAGACGAACAAATAGAAGTATTTGATAATATTTACAAAGAGATATCTCGTTTTGCGGGAGGGAAAAATATAAGTAAATGGGTTCGCTTACACAATTTCTCTGAAAGTTATGAATTAAAAGATTATTTTCACGAAAAAGGAGTTGAAGCAATATTTACAACGGATAAAGAAAGAATAACTACAAGAATGCCTAATTCAGTAAATGAATCTTTAAAATCAACAGGGTTTGCACAATATGGTGGATTAAATTTTATCCGCTCCAATATACGAATAGAAAATCTTGTGAATATGAGAATCACAAAACAGAATCTAAAAGAATTAATTGATAATAATTTAAAAGATTATAACCATGTTATTGTTTTAACACATGAATATGAACTTGTACGTGAAGAGGTAAAAGAAATGGCAAAAACTTTTATTGCGGAACTTTATAGGAGGAAAATTCCAAGTTATCCTTGTTAATAAACTAATTTTTGAAAATCCAAAATGAAAAAATTAAAAATTTGCTTTGTAACTATTAATTGTTCTCCAGATTATTTAGGGGGGTATGCATTATATCACAAAAATCTGATAAAATACATTAAAAAGGATAATAAAAATATAAAAATTTCTTGGGTATATTTTGGAAATGAAAATAAAAAATATTTTAAAGAGGAGGTTCAATACTTTAAAATAAAAACAAATAAATTAAAATCCTTCTTACAATTAGGTAGGCATTTACAACTTACTAAATTTTTTAAAAAAAATAATTTTGACATTATTAATGCAGGACCAGGACCTTGGGCATTTTTTTATAAAAAGAAAAAAAACCAAAAAATAATCCAAACTTTGCATGGAACTGTTTATTATTTTAATAAAAATCACTTTAAAAGATTTAATTTAATTAAAAAGATAATTCTTTCTCCTTTGCTTCTTATAAGTTGGATTCAAGGAATGCCTTCTGAAAAAGCTGACAAATTTATTTATGTTTCTGAAAAAATAAAAAGACAAGTTGAAAAATTATATGGGAAAAGAGAAAATGCTATTGTCATCAGAACAGGTGTTGATTTAAATAATTTCGAGCCGAGAAATAAAGTGGAAATGAAAAAA
>CAYVGH010000015.1:5444-8883 GCA_964451185.1 Candidatus Woesearchaeota archaeon
GAAATAATTAAAGATGAAAAAAACGGAGTGATAATCTCTTCTTTTGAAAACAAAAGTGCAAAAAGAATAATTAATCTTTACAACAATAAAAAATTAAAAGGAAATATTATTAAAAATTCTATGAAAACAATTAAAGAAATTTCTCTTGAAAAATGGGGAGAGAAAACTTTAAGGACATTATTGAAATGAAAGATTTTATGAAAAACAATCCTCTAAGTATTTTTTTAAATAGTCTTTTATCAATCCTTTCATACCTTATTAAAAAGCAAAAAGGAACATTTTTAGTTGGTGCTAGATTTGGGAAATTTTTTTCTGAAAATTCAAAATATCTTTACCTTTATGCAAATAAAATAAAAAACAATGACAATTTTGTTTGGTTTACTAGAAATAAATCTTTGTTTAAACGATTGAAGAAAGAAGGTTTACCAGTAGTTTATGCATTTTCTTTTCGAGGATTTTACAAGATATTGACTTCTGAAAAATTAATTATTTCTTCCTCTCCAAAAGAGGTTTCTTATTTTAGGTATTTATTTGGAAATTTTAAGATAATTCAACTATGCCATGGCAATGGTATAAAAAATGTGGATTATCTAAGTCCTAAATCTAAATCTCTTATAGATTATATTCGAAAATATTTCATTAAAAAACAATACTCAAAATATGATTTTCTTTTGCATACTTCAAGAAAAACTAAAAGCATAATTTCAAAATCTTTTTCAAATGGTAAGGTGATCCTCTTAGGTTATCCTAGAAATGATTTTAAAAAAAATACTTTCTATACTTATGAAGATTTAGAATTTATACCTTCAAATAAGAAAATCTTTCTATACGCCCCGACCTATCGAGATGTTAATACTGGAAAAAAACCTTTTCAGAAAAAATTTCTCTATAAGTTAAATGAATTATTAAAAAAGAAGGGGTATTATTTAATTATGAAAAATCATTTTCACGATGAAGTTAAAGGTATTGGTGTTTCTAATTTGACTAAATTTGAAAATATTTTGGATATTTCAGAAAAAAACTTAGATATCCAAGAATTATTGCAAAAAGTGGATATTTTAATTACAGACTATTCAAGTTCTTGCTTTGACTTTTCTTTATTGAAAAAGCCAATTATCTTTTACCCTTATGATTACGAACAATATGTTCTTAATTGTAAAAAGATAATTATAAATTATTTTAATGATCTTCCTGGGCCTTTTGCTAAAACTGAAGAAGAATTATTTGACTTAATTTCTGACCTGTCTTGGAGTAAAAGAAAATCGTATTTAAAGAAATATGAAAAATTTGTGGCGGATTTTAATGATTTTAAAGATAGCAAATCATGTGAAAGAGTATATGAAAAATTAGTTTGAACAAAAATAAGATTAATCTGAGTTAATATTTTACAAACTTTTTAGTTTGGGGGTACTCTAAAACATTCGCTTCTTCTGCAGCTTCTCCATCTTTTTTCATATACAAATACAAGCCCATTACAAGAATCATGATAAGTAAACATAAAACAAACCAGAATAAAAATACGACATTCCAGTCATTACCTGTAATATCTAATAAAAATGGGACTAAAATTCCTATTATAACTGCCCCCATATAAGCCATTCCATCTATAAATCCTGTAGAAGAAGCAACTATTTTTTTATTGACGAATCTACTTGGAAAGGTCGAAACGAGAAAAACATGGGGGCCGTATAAGAAAAATCCACTCAATATCAACACTCCCACAAATGCCCATCCGTTTAGAAATCTAAAACTCACAAATAAAACCCCTAAACACCCTGCAAAAATTATTGTTAGTATATTTCTATCAATCTTTGATTTATTATAAGCTAATGTTCCAAGAATTCCTGCAATAGGAATTAAAAATATCTTTAATCCTGTACTTGCAATAGAAGAACCTTGTTCTACAAGATATGTGGGAATCCATATAATTACCCCATATCTGACCATATTCAATAAAGCCATTCCAAACCCACTGATTATAATGGGTAATTTAAGTGTGTGTTTTAATTGTTTTAAAGGGTTTCTCTTTTTAACTTTTACTTTAGGCCTTACAATTAAAAGCAGAATCCCTCTCAAAAACATTATAACTGCTGCTACCCAAAATCCCCATTGCCATCCTAATGTTCCTACAACAAAAGCAGAAATTAACCATGCAACAGAATTACCTATCTGGTAAGAAGTTCCAAGAATTGTGGATTTCTTATCTAAATTTCTTTTTTCTCCTTTTTGTAATTCTGCGTTTGCCCTTACTGTGGAAGACCATCCCATAGATTGGAATCCCCCATCCATGATTTCTCCTATAAACAAAATCCAAAAAAATGCTCCTGAAAAACCTAAAAACATATTTATTATTGCGGACCCAATTAATCCAATTGCTATATATGTGTAGGGATTAAATCTCTCTGAAATTTGCCCATGTAAAAATTGCCCTATAGCATATGCAAAAAAGAATCCACTTGAAACTAATCCTAAATCATATTTTGTTAATCCTTGTGTTGCTAACAATATAGGAATTACCAAAGATAAATTAACTCTTCCAAAATAATATATCGCGTATGTGCTCCAAAGATGCAAAAATAATTTTTTTTGTTTTTTAATCCCCATTCTCTTGAATCTTCCAATTAGATAATATATTTCCTTTTATTTTGCTTGAACTCTGTTTAGGATAATATGGCATAACTATGATTTTCCCTCCTAAAAGATTTATAATCTTTTTTGTTTCTTCAAAGTCTTTTTTTGAATGGCTCTCACTTTCCATGACTATGTCTGGCTCAATTTTCTTAATATTTGAGTTGGGAGAATATGTTTCTTGGGGAACCACGGCATCGACACATTTTAATGCTTTAACAAGCCTCATTCTCTCACTAAAAGGTAATGTTGGTTTTGGTTTCTTTTCCATTGTTGCCTCATCAGTTAAGACCCCAACTATTAATTTGTCACCAAAACTCTTTGCATTTTCTAACGCAAGGACATGCCCTACATGTAATAAATCTGCCACAACATAAGCATATACAATTTTCTCCATTTTAGATTGGCCTCCTTTTAATTTCATTTATAATTTTACTATCTGAAAGTCTTGAATAGTAAGGAATTTTTATTATTTTTCCTTTTATTTTCTTAATAAATTTTTCTCCAATTATTTTTTTCCAATTATCTCCATGAGTAAGTATAATTTTTGCATTAGGGAATTGTTCGTGAATTTTTTTTAAATTCTCTGTGGGATCTTTTGATGTTTGGGCCATTATCATATCCACACATCTTAAATTAGAAATAATTGCTCTCCTTTCCTCAAATTTTGTGATAAGAATATCTTTATATTCTAAAACCGCTTTATCTGTTAGAATACCGCAAATATGGTAATCCCCTATTTCATTAGCTTTTTCCAAAATTCTAAGATGGCCATAATGGAATAAATCCCCTACCATAAAACTGTAAACAA
>CAYVGH010000016.1:0-8712 GCA_964451185.1 Candidatus Woesearchaeota archaeon
CCTGGCAGAGATTTTACGTTCTCTAATCAGACTTAAAACATAATGATTATCAAATTCATTAAAAAATGCTGAAAAAATTACTTTCTCTTCACCAAAACCAATTAATCTCCAGTGTGAATTTAAAATATAACCATTATTCAATCTAAATAAATCTTTTTTTTCATAAACCATTTCTTTTTTATTTTTCATTTTACAAATCAATCACACCTTCTTTTGTCAAAGCAGCAAACCTAATTCCAACAGGCAAATTAATTAAAGCAGAAACCAAAGCCATGTGTTGTTTTCCATCTCCAGAAGCAATTGAAAGAGCGACTTCCATTCCTTGAATTTTACCTTTAAGTTTTTTAGAAAATTCTTCTTTTAAATCTTTTAGTTTTTGATCTAAATCTACTTTAACAAATTCGAATTTTTTCTCGTGTTTAAAATCTTTTGAAAAATCATCTCCTAAAAGGATTATATTTTCCCAATCTTTATGTTTCATTAAACCTGAAACTTGTGCCCATGAACCCTTTCCTGTTGATAATAAAGCTACTAATTCCATACTTTAAAAAATTTAAGATGGTATTTAAGGATTATTATAATTGAGTATATTTCTTTTTTTAAGAAATATTTTTGCTTTTTTCCAAAAGTATAAAAATATAAATCATCTTAATCTAATTTAAAAATGAAAATATCTAAAAAAGAGAGGTACATAAATCAACAAAAAGTAAGATTTTCCATTTGAATTTGAAAATCTTTCATTTGATTATCTTACTAAATATAAAATGATAAAACCACAAAAAGGAGAAATCCGAAAACCAACAAAGACAATTTCAGGAATAACTCCTGTAGCTGTGATGCTCCCGCCGAGAAAATGTAATCACGGAAGTTGTACTTATTGCCCCAATTTAAATGTTCCTCAAAGTTACACCCCAAAATCTCCTGTTGTTATGCGGGCTTCTCAAGTTAATTATAATGCTTACAAACAAGTTGTCGCAAGATTAAAAGCTTTTGAGATAATGAACCATCCAACAGAAAAAATAGAAATAATAATTATGGGCGGAACTTTTTTAGAATATCCAAAAGAATTTCAATATAAATTTATTAAAGGAATCTACGACGGATTGAATAATAAAGTTTCAAAAAATTTAGCAGAAGCGCAAAAAATAAACCAGAAAACAAAGCATCGTTGTATTGCACTTTGTATTGAAACTCGCCCAGATGTTTGCACAAAATATATTCCAAGAATAAGAGAATTTGGTTGCACAAGAGTAGAACTTGGCGTTCAAATTATCAACGACAAAATTTATAAAAAAGTAAATCGGGGACATAAAGTAAAAGATGTAATTAATGCAACAAAAAAATTAAAAGATGCTGGTTTTAAAATTGGGTATCATTTAATGCCAGGTTTACCTGGAAGCAATTTAAGAAAAGATTTACGACTTTTTAAAAAAATTTTTTCAAATCAAAATTTTAAACCAGATCAATTAAAACTTTATCCTTGCACTGTTATGCCCAGATCTGAATTAGAAAAAATTTATTACAAAGGAGAATACAAACCTTATACAAAAGAACAAACAAAAAAAATTCTTATTCAAATGTTAAAATCTGTTCCAAGATATTGCAGAGTTATGAGGGTTATGAGAGAAATTCCTCCAGAATATATTGTTGCTGGAGTAATTAATATTGATTTGAGAAAAGATATTGAAGAGGAATTTAGGGAAAAAAATTCTAAGTTAAAAGAAATTCGTTATCGAGAAATTGGTTTTGCTTTGCAAAGAAAAAAGAAAGTTGATTTGAATACCGCCTCACTGCGTTCCCGGCACAAGAACCTGCAACCAGGTTTAAATTTAAAAATAACAAAATACAAAGCATCAAAAGGAATAGAATATTTTTTAGAAATTGTAAATAAAGATGATATTTTATTTGGTTTGTTAAGGTTGAGGATTGTTAGCAAAAGTGCAATAGTTCGTGAAATTCATGTTTATGGACAAAGTTTGAAACTTGGACAGGAAGGGAAGTTGGGGCAACATACTGGTTTTGGAAAACAACTTATAAAAAAAGCAGAAGAAATTACAAAGAAAAATAAAATTAAAAAATTAAGTGTAATTTCTGGAATTGGAGTTAGAGAATATTATAAAAAATTAGGATATGAATTAGAAGGAACTTATATGATAAAATCTTTAAAAAAATTTATAAAATAAATTATATTTTTTATCAATTTTAGAAGTTTTAATAAATGCCAAATCTAAAGATTCTTCCAAAGGAATTTCAATTTCTTTTCCTATTTGACTTAATTTTCTTTTATAATTGTTTAATTCTTTTTCTGTTTTTCTTTCAGTTTCATAAAATTTATTAAAAGAATTTTTTTCAATATATTTTGGTAAAGAAGATACTTTGTGTTTTGCCATTTGTTTAAATTGCCGTACAGCTTCTTTAAAATAACCTCTTGCAGATAAATTATTTCCTTGTCTTGATTCTGTTAATGCTAATAAATAATTTGCTTTCATTGATTTAAGATTATAATTATTACTTTGGCTACTTTCAAAAAAGTAAATAGGATTTTTTTCTTTTACAATTTTTTTCAAATTGCCTTTTATTGAAAAATCGTTTTGTAAATTATTTTTTCTTGGATTTTCAATCATTTTACTAAAAGTATGTTTATCTAAAAAAGATGGTTCGCCTTTTTTTCCAAAAATTTCTTGTAATTTGCTCATAATTATTTTAAGAAATCTTTATTTATAAATCTTTCGCTTTTGTTCATTTTAAAGTAAGAACAAATCTTTAAGTTAAATCTTTAAACTATTTTTAATTAAATCTTTTATGGAAAATATAATAATTTCAAATCCTAAAGAATTTGAAGAAAAGAAAAAGAAAATCTTAAAACAAGGAATAAATAATTTTCATGTTCTTACTGATTTTGATAGAACTTTAACAAAAGCTTTTGTAAATAAAAAGAAAACTCCTTCTGTAATTTCTGTTCTTAGGGATGGAAATTATATTTCAAAACAATATGCAAAAAAAGCTCACGAATTATTTGATAAATATCACCCAATAGAAAATGATAGTTCTATTCCATTAAAAGAAAGAAAAAAAGCAATGCACTCTTGGTGGAGCGAGCATTTTGAATTATTAATTAAATCAGGACTTAAAAAAAGTCATATTGAAAAAATAATTAAAGAAGATAAAATTCAGTTTAGAAAAGGTGCATTTGAATTTTTTGATTATTTAAATGAAAAACAAATTCCTTTAATTATTTTATCTTCGGCAGGTTTAGGAACAGAATCAATTTCTTTAATGTTAGAAAAATACAAAAAGAATTACAAAAACATTCATATAATCTCTAATGAATATATTTGGGATGAAAAAGGAAATGCAATTGAAATTAAAAAACCAATAATTCATTGCATGAATAAAGATGAAACAATTCTTAAAGATTTTCCTGAAATTTATGAAAAAATAAAAAATAAAAAAAATGTTTTGCTTTTAGGAGATTCTGACGGAGATTTAGAAATGATAACTGGTTTTGATTATGACAATTTATTAAAAATTGGATTTCTTAATGATAAAGTTGCACCGCTCGGTGTACCCCAAGATTCTGAATTAGGGGGCAAAGAAAATTTAGAAAGATATAAAGAAAATTTTGATGTTGTAATTACAAATGATTCTAATATGAATTATGTTTTAGAGTTTGTTCGGGAAATGAGTTAAGTTTTTATAGAATCTTTCTTCTTTATAATTATGAAAAAATTAACAAAAAGAGGTTTTGGGTTTGGCGTTACATCAGGAGTTATTACTACTTTGGGAATTTTTGTTGGTTTATATTCTGGAACACATTCTAAAATAATTGTTTTGTTGGGAGTAATTTCTGTAATTATTGCAGATTCATTTTCAGATGCTTTTGGAATTCATATTTCTGAAGAATTTTCTACAAAAAATAAAGCAAAAGAAATTTGGAAACAAACTTTTTCAACTTTTATTTCAAAATTGATTTTTGGAGGAATTTTTTTAATCCCAATTTTATTATTAAACTTAAAAACAGCTGTAATTGTTAGTTTAATTATAGGAGGAATTATTCTTAGTGTTTTTAGTTATAAAATAGCAAAACAAAGAAAAGATAATTTTTGGAAAACTATTTTTGAACATTTGAGTATTGGAATTTTTGTAGTGGTTGTAACTTATTTTATTGGGAAGTGGATTTCATAATTTAATCTTTCCATCTTATAATGCTTCTTCAATTGGAATGCAATCTTATTCAGACATTAGAATTTCATCAGATGTTTTTTCAATTTCTTTTTCCATTTTAAACTTTAATCTTCCCATCTTGCCAATCTTTTAAAATTAGCCTTGCTGTTTTGTCTTCATTAACTTTCCCTGCTTTTTTAAGAAATCCTTTTCTTTTTCCTAGTTCTTCAATTAAAATTTCAGGATTGTTTTTTGTTTTAATATTATAAAATTTTTCAAAAACATTTTTATATTCTTTTATTAAATTTGCAACAACAATTTCTGGTTCTTTAACTTGTGAGTATGAGCGTCCGCCGACTTTTGCGTGTTTTGTGATTATTTCTTTATTCACATTGGAATATTCTTTTACAGGTATTACCCCTGGAGAATCTAATAAAACAATTCCTTGAGATAATTTTAATTTTTGAATTCCTCTTGTATAACCTGCATCAGAACCAACTCCTGCAGAACTTTTTCCAACAAGCAAATTAATTAATGAACTTTTTCCAGTGTTTGGATATCCAATAACACCTACGAGGACTTTGTCTTTTTTTATTTTTTTAGATTCTTTTTTTATTAAATTTCTTAAATCTTTAATTCCTTTTCTTTTTTTGCAAGAAACAAGAACTCTTGGATTTAATGATTTGTTTTCTTTAACATTCATAATTAAATCTGATTTATTTAAAATATAAATTATTTTTTCGTTTAATTTTTTAATTTCCTCTTCTATTTCATAATTTCTTGTTTCTTCTGGAAATCTTGCATCTAATACTTCTAGAATAATATCTGAATCTTTAATTATTTTTTTTAGTAAATCAGGATATTTTTCTCTTTGTTTACTAATTTTTTTTAAATGTCTTGTTCTTCTTGATGAAAAACTATATCTTGGACGCATAAATATATTAATTAAACAGAGTTTATAAAATTAAAAGTTTCTGTTTTTTATGGTTTTTAAAAAAAGGGTATATAAATACTTGTATTAATTCTATTTGGGTAACGAAAAGTTTATATACTAAAAATATTTTGTTTATAAATAAGATTAAAGATTTTTTAAAAAAATCAAAATTTTGATAAAATGAAAATTTATAATATCTCTACATACAGACCAGAGCAATGTGGAATTGCTGCTTGGACAGAAGATAAAATTAATTATTCTCATAAAATAGACCCTTCTTTTAGAAATAGGGTTATAGCTGTTAATGGGTTTAGAAAAAAAAACGAATACACTGATTTTGTTGATTTTTGCATTGATAGAGATAATTTAGAAGATTATGTTACTGCTGCTAAATTTGTTAATAATAATCCCCAAGCAAAAGTAGTAGGTATACAACATGAATTTGGTATTTTTGGAGGGGAAAGAATCAATGGAAAAGCTTTAGGGAATTATATACTTAAATTTATTGACCATTTAAAAAAACCTCTTGTTACTACATGCCATACAACCTTTGCTTACCCCCTTAAGGGTGAAGAAGAACTTTTTGAAAAAAGGAAAATAATCCTTAAGGAAGTTCTATCAAAATCTGATAAAATTATTGCTATATCAAATACTGCGAGGAACATTCTTGTTAAGAATTATAATATAAATCCAAAAAAGATAAATGTAATTCTTCATGGAATTCATAAGTTTGATGAATCTACTGAACACGCGAAAAAAATTTTAGGATTAGAAGATAGATTTGTATTATCAATGGTGGGTTTAGTTAGAAAAAAAAGAGGTATGGAACATGTTATTAGAGCTCTTCCTCCTGTTGTTGGGAAACACCCAGAATTACTTTATGTTTTAGCAGGAAAAACACATCCAAAAGAAATTGAAGATGGAAAAGAACCATATAGAGAATTCTTAAAAAATGAAGTATCTAGATTAAATTTAGAGGATAATGTTTTATTTGTAAATAGATTTCTTCCTTTGTCAAGTTTATTAAGATATATTCAAGCTTCAGATGCTTGTATTACCCCTTATGCTGACCCAAGGCAAATTTCTAGTGGAGTTTTAAGTTATAATCTTGGTCTAGAAAAACCAACTATTTCAACTCCTTTTAATTATGCCAATGAGATTCTTGGTGAAGGGAGAGGAATAATTTTACCTGATTTTAATAATCCTGATTCAATGTCTAAAGCCATTTTAGAATTATTAGATAACCCCAAAAAGATAGTTGATATAAAAAAAAATATTAAACCATTTAAAGAAAAAATGTTGTGGGAAAATGTTGCTAAAAAATATATAGAAGTTGAAAAAAGTGTTATTAAGTGATTTTTAAGATATTTTGTTATTTTTTCTTATTTATCTTCTTCAGGTAATTATTAAAAACATTAATTACTTAGAAAGATTAAAATGAAAAAAATAAATCAGTTGTTAAAAGAATATAACCATAAAAATTTTATAAAAGCAAAAAAATTAAATTTTTTAGGCATGCAAGGTTATAATATTTATAATATTACAGCTCCTTTTAAAATAAATAAAATTTCTTATATTTTCGGGAGAGTTGAACCATCTAATTTTAAAGGATTTGTGCCTTCAAAAATTTTGCTTTTTAAAAAAAAGAAAAATTCAAATTTTTGGGTTAGAGATGAAAAATTTAAAGAACTTAATTTAGAAGATCCTTTTTATACAAAAATAAATAATTTATTTGTTATGGGCGGTGTTGAAGTTAAAAAAAATAATCAAAATTTAAAATATAGAATTATTTTTTATAGAGGAAAGAATATTTATCATCTAAAAAAATTTGCTAAGGGTCCTTTTGGAATGAAAGATATAAGATTAATTCAATTAAATTCTAAAGAAATCGGAGTTTTTACAAGACCAGAAGGTAAAAAAGCAGGAAGAGGGAAAATAGGTTTTACAATTATAAAATCCTTAAATGAAATTAATCCTCATACTTTATCTAATGCAGAAATAATAACAGGGCAATTTTTTGATATGGAAATAGGAGGAGTTAATAAAGCCTTAATTCTTAAAAATAATAAAATAGGTGTTTTAGGCCATATTGCACAAAAAGATAAACAAGGCAATTCTTATTATCCAATTGTTTTTTGTTTTGATCCTTATACTAAAGAAAAATCTGATTTGAAAATTATTCTAAGAAGGAAGGATATTCCAAAAGGAATAGCAAAAAATTCAAAGCTTTGTAATGTTATTTTTCCAGGAGGAATAATTCGTGAAAATAAAGGAATAGCAAAATTATATGTTGGAGCAAGTGATGCAGAATCTTATGAAATAATTATTAAAGATCCTTTTTTGATTTATGAAAAAAATTAAAATAATTCTTTAAAATAAAACGCCCCTGCCGAGATTTGAACTCGGGTCGCCACCGTGAGAGGGTGGAATCCTTGGCCTCTAGACTACAGGGGCAAATAGCCCTACCAGGATTCGAACCTGGGTCAACTGGCCCAGAACCAGTTATACTTGACCACTATACTATAGGGCTTTACTTCTTTCCTATAGTGCTAGGATTTATCCTTATATACTATAGGGCTTAATATTTTAAAATTTCTTATTTTTAAAAAGTCTTGTGTTTATATAATTCAGGCTTTAGTAAATTCTTTTTTTGAGACTTTTGATTCTCAAAATCCCCTTAAACTTATGACTTTGCCTTGAAACTTTCCTTAAATTATAATATCATCCAAAAGAAATTAGTCTGAAAATCAGAAATTTCACTAAAATCATAATTAGAAATATTTTTATACTTGTTATTCTTGTTTTTAAAATGGGAATGATAACAATAATTTTAATTGTTGCAATTATTATATTAGCAGTTTGGTTATTTGCTGCAGTTAAAAGATTTAAACATAAATTATTTGCTTTATTTTTAACACTTATTATTTTATTTAGTTATTTTAGTTTTGTTTATTCAATTAAAGGAAAAGATATTGATTTTAAAACAATAGAAGGGATTAAAACTGCTGGACAACTTTATTTTTCATGGCTTGGAAATTCATTTAGTAATTTTAAAACAATAACTGCTAATGCTATCCATTTAGATTGGAAAGCAGAAAATACCACAAAAGAGAGCTAAAGCAAAAAATCTTTTTGAAGTTTTTTAGTTGTATTATTTTTAAATATGTGGTTTTAAAATAAAAATCAAAGATTTTATCTTTGTTTTTTCAAAGATACATTAAAATGGAAAACAAAATTACAAAAGAAAAATTAGAAAAATATTTTGAAATAACTTCTAAAGCTTTGGAAGAAGTAAAAAAAAATATAATTAAAGGAAAAGAAAATTATGCAAAAGAAATAATTAATATGGTTGAGAATTATGTTTCAGATGCAAAATATTTTGAAGACAAAGAAGATTTTGTAAACTCTTTTGCAGCGTTGAATTATGCACACGGCTGGTTGGATTCTGGAGTTAGATTAGATATTTTTGAAGTTAAGGATGATAAGTTGTTTACAGTAAAATAAACTCAATAAATTAATTAACTTTTTTCTCCAAACAACTTAAATCTCTAAAAAAAGTAAATTGTAAATCACTAAATATATCTGTTGTTTCATGCATTCCAGCAATAACATAT
>CAYVGH010000017.1:0-8389 GCA_964451185.1 Candidatus Woesearchaeota archaeon
TTTACAAACAATAAGAGAATTTTTATACATTAGAAAAGATAAGGATAAAAATGTGGTTGAACCTTACATTAAAGGGATAAAAAATAAAAATATTTCAAAAAAAAATTTGTTTTCTTGTTGTTTAGAAGCCCTCGAAGAGTTAGTTGAAAAAGATAGGATAATAGAAAAACAATTTGATAAAAATGAAAAAATAGTAAATAAATCTGTTCAAGATTATTTTTATCAAGAACTACATACTTTTTTAGATGACCCTAAATTTAATGAACCGATTAATACAAGATTTAAAAAACTTTTTTAATATTCACTTTTTTTAATCTTCAACTCTTTTTTATCTTTTCCCAAAACAAAAGCACGGCTTCGTTCATGATTATCTAATAATTTATATCCTGTTCCAGTTAATTCTTTTTCTATTAATTTAATGAATTCTTTCATTTCTTCATTAGAAGGCATTTTGTCATAACCTAATCTTTGCCGAGCAAAACCAACACTCATAAAACCCTTAACCTCAACAATTAAAGGTTGATATTTTTTTATCATCTCTGCATATTCTTTTGCATATTCTGGTTTCATATTTAAATCTTTAATTAAATTCATTCTAAAAACAGTTCGAGTTTTGCCGATAAGTTTTGGAAATAAACTCAAGGTTTGATTTAATTTTTCCCAGGCATCTTTTTGAGAACTTCTATGAAATGGAGTATAAAGTTTTTTATTTGGGCTATTTACAGAAACATAAAGTTGGGTTGGCAATTGTTTTTTTTCTATTAATTCTTTTATTTTTTCAGGACGTAAACCATTTGTAACAAGAAAACTTGTCTTTCCTCTTCTTCTCAATTCAACAATTAAATCTCCAACTTTTTCATATAAGGTTGGTTCTCCAGAAAGTGAAATTGCAAACTGCATTGGTTCTTGTGCTTCTTCCCATTTTTTCATATTAACTCTACTTGGACTTTTGTCTCTTGTTTCTGGGAGAGTCTTAAATCCTTGTAATAATTTTCTTTGTGCAAGAATGCAACCATCAATAATTTCTTTTGGTGAATCTAATTTTCCAGTCAATTTGTCATCAATAGTTAATTCAATTGCTCTCCAACAATGCAAACATTTATTTTGACACCACATAACTGCAGGCGTCATTTGACAACATAGATGAGACCTTATTCCATAAAATTGTTCTTTATAACAAACACCTTCATCTCTTAAAGAATTCTTTGTCCAAAGACAAATTTGCACAGCAGAATGTTTTCCAACAAGTTCGTAATGTTGTTTCTTTAAAATATTTTGAAGTTTTTCTGGTATCATGGAATTGTAGAGAAATTAGAGATTAAAAAGTTTTATAAAAAGAAATTGATTCTATTCTTTATGAAAAAGATATGGATTATAGGGATACCGATAATTTTTGTAATAATTCTTTTAGGAAGCCTTTTGTTTCCGTGGAAATGTGTTGAAGCAGGAAAAAAAGTTTCTCCTCTTGAAAAATGTTGTGAAGGGTCAATAAAAATCATTTCCACAAATCAAAATTATTGTGTTAAAGAAAATCCAATTCCTTTAGAAGATTGTGTTGGGGCTGGAGAAAAAGGAGATTCTGAAAAACAACAAGAAGAATGTTGTGAAAATCTTATGGGAATAACAAGAGGGAAATCTCATGTTTGGTCTGATTATAGTTTTTATTGTGTTTATCCTTAATTAGGTTTTTACAAAAAACTCATCGCCCAAAAAACCATTAAAAGTAAAACCAAGAACAACAAGAAATAAGTCATAAACCCAAAACATTTCTTTGCTTTTTTCTCTGATTTAGTAATTCCTAAAATCGTCAAATAAAAGAATCTTCCACCATCAAAAATTCCCATTGGAAGCATATTAACCAAAGCAACACTAAAACTAATTAAAACTAACCACCACAAGAAATCATAAATAAATTCTCCTGCTTTAAAGTTGCTTTCATAATAAATATTTGGTTTTTTAAATGAAGAAAAAAATCCAACAATCCCTTTTGGTTTTTCATTGAAAAAAATTCCAAGCCAAACTTTACTTTTATTTAAAGGATGTTCCCCAAGTTTAATTTCATAATTCCCTTTTGTTGTTTTAATTTCTATTTCATCTCCTAGAGAATAATTTTCCAAGCTCTCACTTAAATCTTTAATACTTTTAATTTCTTCACCACTAATTTCATAAATTGCCCCATCTAAATTAGCATCAATTGCAGGAGCATGCAAATAAACTAAAACATATTCCTTATTATTCTGCTGAAGTTCTAAAAAGTCTTTTGATATAATATACTCTCCTTGCTCTGTTTTTAATTCACTAAATCCTTTTTCATTAACAGAATCTAAAAGACTCTGGTAATTTGGATTAATTAATTGAGTTCCATTAATTGCAGTTATGTTTCCAATCCCAACTGCAGTATAAGCATAACTATCAAATTGAACTCCTGCAGGAGAAAAAGCCAAGGAGAAAAATAAAACCATAATTCCAAAGCCCAAAATTGCTGTTAATAAATTTGCAAAAGTACCTGCAGATAAAACTGCTTTTTGTTCAAACTTAGAAGATTTCTTCATGCTATTCTCATCTTGTTCAACAAATGCAGCTAAAAAAACAGGGAGGAAAAACGGAAAAAATCCAAAGCCTGTTGATTTTATTTTTATATTAAATCTTCTCATAAAAATTCCATGAGCAAATTCATGAAAGATTGCAACTATTGCTAAAATAATTATAAAATAAATAAAGTAAAATGAAGGCAAATTAAGATTTGGAGCAATTTTATCAATATAAGGAACAATCGGCATTATAGGAGGAACTTTTATTGCGCGAACAACATTAGGATAAGCTACATACATATAAACTATTTTTCCAAAAAGATATAACATACTCGCCATTAATAAATAACCAATGGTAATAGAAATATAACTCAAAAATTTCAAAGTTTTTGTATATTTCTTCCCAACTCTATCAATAACTTTCATTCCCCAAGAAGTTTTATATAAAAATAATAATCCTTCTTTTGTTAAACTTTTTTTATTCCTATATAAAAAAACAGAAACAAATAACACAAACAATACTAACAAAATTATATCATATATCATAAAACTCATTAATTATTTAATGAAAATGAGTTTAAAAGAGTGGTGGTTTGGAAAAATAATTATTTTTTCTTTAATCTGGATTTCCACCTTAATGTTTAGAAAGATATATTAATAAAAAAATAGCTTTGCTATTTTTTCTTCTGGTTGTTTTATTTATATAATAATCATAAAAAGAAGTTTCACTTCTTTTTCAAAGGTCTAAAAGCTTTTTTCCCACACTTTCTGCACTTAACTTTTCCTTTTAAAATTTTTTGAGGATTTGAACGAATCTTTGATTGACAATTTTTACATACAAAAATATTTTTAAACATTCTATTTTGTGCTTCTGGAATTTTAGCCATAATTATTTTAATTAGAATTGGTTTTTAAAGGTTTTTAATTAAGAATTTATATTATAAACTATAACTTTCGCTTAACTAACTTCTGCCCTTCAACATCCCAATATTCACAATTTCCATTTTCTTCTAAATCTTCAAATACTTTTTCATCAGGGCAAGGAACTTCAATTGTTTCAAAACTTTCTAAATCCATTACACTAACTTTTCCACTTGTGCCCGTAGGGGTATCTGTTTTAGAAAGAACTTGAGCTTTTCTTTTATCAACACTCGGAACTTCTAATCTTTCATGTCCTGGAACAACAAAAACTTTTTTACTTCCTCCAATTATTGGGACAGCTTCAATTCTACACTTTGCATGCCCGTGCTTGCCAGTCTTAGAAATATCAATGCTCTTCACAACACAAGGCACACCATCAACAATAATATTTGTCCCTGTTTTTACCTCTGTTGAATTGATAATTTTTAATACCATAATTTAACAAAAATAAATACATTTATAAAAGTTTTTACTTAAAAAATTACATGAAACTACAAAAAAAAGATTTCATTGAAATAGAATTTACAGCAAAAACAAAAGAGGGAAATATTTTTGATTCAAATATTAAAGAAGATATAGAAAAAATTAATCCAGAAATCAAAGCAAAACCTTTAATTTTTTGTTTGGGCGAAGACATGTTCCTTAAAGGAGTTGAGGATGAACTTATTGGAAAAGAAATAGGAAAACATAAAATTGAATTATCTCCTGAAAAAGCTTTTGGAAAAAGAGATGCAAAACTTGTGCAAATGGTTCCAAGGAAAGTTTTTATAGAGCACAAAATAAATCCTATTCAAGGAGCGATGCTAAACTTTGACGGAAAAATGGGAAAAGTCCTTTCCATTTCAGGAGGAAGAGTTTTAGTTGATTTTAATCATCCTATTTCAGGGAAAGAAGTAATTTATGATATTGAAGTAAAAAGAAAAATTACAGATATAAATGAAAAAATTAAAGCATTTAATGATTTTATATTTAAAAAAGATTTTAAATTTGAAATAAAAGATACCCAAAATGGCACAAGCAAAAAAGTAATTTATGAAGCAGATGAAAAATTTAAAGCTTTCTTAGAAATGTTTAAAGATAAGTTTAAGGAAATTTTTGACATGGAGCTGGAAGTGAAAGTTCCAGCACCCCTTGGTGTACCCCAAAAACCTGAATTATTGGGCAAGAAAAAAGAGATTAAAAAAGAATAATTTATATAATCTAATTCTTTAATTTTTTTTATGAAACATTTACATATAATAAAAAAACAAGTTTTAATTTTATTGGTTTTTTCAATTTTAACTTCAATAATGGCAATAATCCATGGAATTTTTTTTGACTTAGAATTTGCACAAATAAAAAGATTAACAATTGAAGGTTTAATCTTAACATTAATAATTGTTTTTCCAGCTGTTATTTTTTTAGAATGGGTTTTTGACTTGAACAATAAAAAGAAATTTGAAGAATTAGAAAAAAAGATAAAAAAGTTAAAGAAAAAAAAATAAGTATCTAAAAATTGAATTTCAAAGTATTCTATTTACCACAGATATTCTTTTAAATGAAACCTTCTTTTTTTAAAAATGGAAGTAAATCAAAGATTTTCATACATTCCAATAAGGGAGGAATTTTATTGAAATGGAACAAGTATACCAAGAAGAGGAATCTATTGTTCAAAGTATTTCCCCTGAAACAAAAGCAATTGACCAAGAATTAGCAGAAATTTTAAAAACACAAGCAGCAAAAATTAAAGTTATAGGTGTTGGAGGTGGAGGAAATAATTCTTTAAACAGAATGAAAGAAATTGGGATCAAAGGAGGAGAATTAATTGCTATAAACACAGATGCTCAGGATTTATTATATGCAAACGCAGATCAAAAAATTCTTATTGGTAGAGAATTAACTCAAGGTTTAGGAGCAGGAAGCAATCCTAAAATAGGTGAAGAAGCAGCAAAAGAATCAATAACAGAAATAAAGAAAAAACTTGCTGGAGCTGACATGGTTTTTATAACTGCAGGAATGGGCGGAGGAACAGGAACAGGTGCAGCACCAGTCATCGCCAGCTTAGCAAAAAAACAAGGAGCATTAACAATAGGAGTTATTACTTTGCCTTTTACAATTGAAGGGCAGAGAAGAATTGAAAATGCAATGCTTGGCTTGGAAAAATTAGAATCAGTTGTTGACACTTTAATAGTAATTCCAAATGATAAACTTCTTGAATTAGCTCCGGGTTTGCCCTTACATACTGCTTTTAAAATTTCAGATGAGATTTTAACAAATGCTGTAAAAGGAATAACAGAACTTATAACAACAAATGGTTTGGTTAATTTAGATTTTGCAGATATTAAAGCAGTAATGTTTAATGGAGGTGTTTCTCTAATTGGGCTTGGGGAATCAGACACAGATGAAAGAGCTTTAGATGCTGTTGAAAAAGCAATTAGCAATCCTCTTTTAGATGTAGATATTTCAGATGCCACAGGAGCATTGGTTAATGTTACTGGAGGTCAGGATATGATTTTGGATGAATATAAATTAATTATGGAAACAGTTGGAAATAAATTAAGTCCTGATGCTAAATTAATTGGGGGGGCTCAAATTTCAGAAGACATGGGCAAATCCATTAGAATTTTACTAATTGCCACTGGTGTTAAAAGTTCTCAAATCATTGGAGGCGGAGAATCTATTGAATCTTTGAAGCACAAAGAAATTGAGGAAGAATTAGGGATTGAGTTTTTTGAATAATGTTACTTTTCTAAAAAGACAACAAACCGAAACATTTATAAAGTATTATTTCTTAAAATTAATATGGAAACAAAAACAGAAAAAAACCCGTTCAAACATTTATTGAAAAAACATTCTTAACAGTACCTCACGAAGGAGGTAAACTTAGTTTTCAACATCCAGCATTCAAGGGAAACTATCAAAGTCTTACGGAACAAATAGAAAAAGCAGGATTGAAAAGACCAAATTCTGCAGAAACTGCATCCTTAGTTTATGAAGCATTCAAAGATAAAAAAGAAAAATATTCTAAAGAAATAATCTCAATTATGAACAATAGATATTTTAGAGAATTCACTGGAAATTTATATCTTCCAAAAAAATCAAATGAAGAAGTAAATAATGGAGTTATATTATATGATTGTTCAAACATGGAATTAGATGAATCTAAAGAATCTTTAATTAAAAAATTACAAGATAATGATCCTTTAGTAAAATTCGTTCCTTTTGGATATAAAACAGGAACACAATCTGTTTTTGAATTACTAAAAAATGATTACATCAAAATGAAATATGGTGAAGAAGGAGCAGAAAAAATAGCAGAAATTGCTTCACAATATAAAAATAAACCTCGTCTTTTTAGTTTTAATTCTGTTGATAAAAAAGAGAGAAGAATGTCTGCCTCGGACGGGTACTGGGACTTCGATGACGGGTTGGTTGTTAATGGCAACATCTGGAGCGATTATGATGGTGCCCATGCTTTTGGGATAAAAAAGTGATTCTATTGCTCGCTTGAATTAATCTCAAAAATCTTAACTTCTAATTTTCCAATGAAAAAAAATTAAAAACGAATATAGTAAATATTGCAAAAAACAAAACCAAGAAAATTATCTTTGCTCTAAAAAACATATACTTCACTTTTTCAACTAAACACAACATAATTTAGTTTCTCAATAAATTTAAAAACCAAACTAACTATTTCTTTTTATGGAAAAATTAAAACTCTTCATTAAAAAATGTAAGAGGGTTTGGATTGTATTAAAAAAGCCTACAAAAAAAGAATTTGAACAAATTTCAAAAATATCAGGAATTGGAATTTTAGTTTTAGGATTAATTGGTTTTATTGTTACATTAATAATGGAAATTTTTGTTTAAAATGGATTTAGAAAAATTAATAATCCAACATAAAAATTTACAAAGCAAAATTTTATAAACCATTCATTTTAAATATTAACATCTGCTTCTTAATAATTAAAGCAGATAAAAATAAAATGATTTTTATTATAAAAGTAACAACAAACAAAGAAGAAAGAGCTCTTGAGATGATAGCTGAAAGAGTAAAAAAGAAAAGTCTTAATGTTTATTCTATTTCACGACCCCATGGCTTGCGAGGATACATTCTTTTAGAAACAGAAGATAGGGATTCAGCAGAAGAAGCTGTGTTTAATTTGCCTTATGTTAAAGGAATAATTGGAAAAACAATTGAATATAAAGAAATAGAAAATATGGTTAAACCTTCTATAGAAAGCATTTCAATAAAAGAAGGAGATATTGTTGAAATGATTACAGAACCTTTTAAAAAAGAAAAAGCAAAAGTTCTTAGAATAAATAAAGCTAAAGAAGAAGTTGTAGTAAGTTTGTTAGGTGCAGTTGTGCCATTGCCAGTTACAGTTAAAATAGACAATGTTAAAGTTATAAGAAGGGAGGAAGAAGAAGATGCAGATTAAACTTTTAGTTGAAGGTGGAGCAATGCAACCGGGTCCAGCTTTATCTCAAAAAATTGGGCCTTTAGGATTAAATGTTGGACAAATAATTTCAAAAGTAAATGATGCTACAAAAGATTTCAAAGGATTAAAAGTTCCAGTAGAATTGGATGTAGATACTTCTACAAAAGAAATTAAAGTTAATGTTTTTTCTCCTCCTGTTTCAGAATTATTAAAAAAAGAATTAGAAATAGAAAAAGGTTCAGGAATTCAAAAAAAAACACAAATAGCAAATGCTTCTATTGAGCAAATCATTTCAGTTGCAAAACAAAAACAACAAAACTTGCTTTGCAAAGATTTAAAATCAGCAGTAAAAACAGTTGTTGGAACTTGTGTTAGTCTTGGAGTTTTAATTGAAAATAAACCTGCGAAAGAAATTGAAAAAGAAATTGAAGAAGGAAAATATAATAAAGAAATTGAAGAAGAAATAGTTGAAACATCTGAAGAGAAAAAACAAAAATTAGATGAATATTTTTCAAA
>CAYVGH010000018.1:0-8278 GCA_964451185.1 Candidatus Woesearchaeota archaeon
ACTTGGTTCTGTGTAAGGAAAATAAGCAGGTCTGAATCTTATTTTTTCATAACCCATTTTTTTTGCAAATTCCTTAAGATAACCAAGCAAATGTCTAAAGTTTGCGTTTTCATCTACAACAATTCCTTCTGTCTGATTAAATTCAAAAGAATGTTTCCAATCAATTGTTTCGTTTCTAAAAACTTTTCCAATTGTAAAGAACTTTGCTGGAAATTGTTTTAGTTCATAAAGTGTTTGTATAGACAAGCAAGTTGTGTGTGTTCTTAGGACTAATTTTCTAGCTTGTTCTTCATCCCATGAATATCTCCAACCTTTGCTTCCTGCAACACCTTTTTCATGAGCATCTTTTATTTTTTTTATTAATTTTTTATCTAAAAGCTCTGATTTTTTATTAATAAAAAATGTGTCTTGCATTTCTCTAACTGGGTGATCTTGAGGAGTGAAAAGGGCATCAAAATTCCAAAATGAGGGTTGAACCATTTTTCCAGACATTTCTTGGAAACCCATTTCTGCCCAAACTCTTCTTGCATAATCAATTGCTTGATTCACAAAATGCCTTTTTCCGCCATTTATTAAAGGCAAAGGAGAAGTAACATCATATCTCCGAAATTTTTTTCCTTTGTAGTTTCTTATTATTTCTGGGGTTATTTGTTCAATTAAATCTTGTTCTTTTATTTTTAATTTTGTTAATTTTTTTCCTAATTCTGTGACTTCCAATTCAATTATACTATCTTCTTTTATTTCTACTATGTTTTTCCTGTTTTGCAATGATTTTAAGGCAAGTTGCTGCTCAGGTTCAAGAGAATCATACTCCAGTGGAAGAGATTCCAAAAGTGCTTCTTCTAGCATCTTTTTTGTAATTTCTGATTTATTCGCACTTAAAATTAATTTTCTATTTTTTAATTCAATAAATGCTTTTTTCTTTAAAGCACCCAAAGCAGCTTTGAACTCGTCATCAGATAATGCAGATTGTTTTTGAGCATCCTGGATTGTGGCAATTCTTTTTTCATCTAACAAATTAAGAAGCCGTCTTTCTGGAAGTTCTTTTTTCCTGTACAAAGCCCCATTCACCCCTAATTCTATTGTTTTTTTCTTTTGATAATTTAGTTTTACAATTTCTTTATTTTGTAAATATTCAAGAGCTCTTAAAACTGAAATCTTATCTAAATTTGTTTTTTTACAAATATCTGATATTTTTTCTTCTAAGTAAGGAAGAATTTTTCTTTCGTTTGGATTTAATGATTCTATTAATTTTTGAGTTTCCATTTTATTTTTTTAAAGACAAACGAACACAAAATTTTCTGTTTTGCTTTATGCAAAGTGTATCCTCACAAGCATAATACAAAAATCTTTGTTTTTGCTTTCATTTGGATTTAATGATTCTATTATTTTGTTTATTTTCATATTATATACAAACTAATTTATATTTAAAAGGTTTGTTTATAAAAATTTCATCATATTTGTAGGCATTCCAAGAATTAATCCAAGTGATTTCAAATCATAAATATTTCTGTTGTGTTTTTCTGCAATGAATTTCATTTTAAGTTTATTTTTATTACAAAGCATTATATTTTGTTGAATTCTTGCTAAAATTTCACTTTTATTTTTGTGCCGCTTCCCACAGGGATGACCTCTGAAGCTGGAGGCCTCGGCATACCCAAAATTACTGCGTTCTGGGGCATCAATTAGTTCATCAAAATTTATTCCAATTGTAATATTATTTTTTTTAGCTATTTTTGCTAAAATTTGATTAAAACCGGAGTTTCTTTGTTTTTGAAAATCTTTTCTTTTTTCTAAATTAATTAACAGAATATCAATTCTGAGTTTTTCTAGAACTTTTCTGTTTAGTTCGTCGTTGTTAGAAGAAAAAATAATTGGCCGCTCGGCATACCCCAAATTACTGCGTTCTGGGGCAGTTTTTCTTGATTGGTTAATTGCTTTTCTAACTTTTTCAAATGTTGTTTCTTGGATGATTTTCATAGAAAGAGAAAGGAAAAAAGGTTTTTATATTTTTATTACTAAATCTTTTTAAAGAATTTAACTCTTAATTTATTCATACAAACAAAACCATTTAAACTCTAATTATTTATCATTAAAATGACAGAAAAACAATATGGAGGAAGCACTGGAAGAGGAACAGGAAATAAATCAACAAAATCAAAACAACCAGAACTTAAACCAAAAATAATAAAAGAGAAAAAGAAAGAAAAACCTAAAGAAAAATCAGATACTAAAAAAGATAAAATTCTTCTTGCAGGAAAAACTGCAGCAGAAGTTAAAAAATATGCAAGAACAATTATAAAAAAAGGAGTTCCACTTTTAGAGATAGCTGAAAAAATTGAGAATAAAATGTCTGAGCTTGGAGTAAAACCTTCCTTCCCAACAAACCTTTCAATAAATGAGGTGGCAGCACATTATACTCCTTCATACGACGATAAAAATCTTGCGCACGGACTAATAAAAGTTGATTTAGGGACGCATGTTGATGGTTGGATTTCAGATACTGCTTTTTCTTTGGATTTAGAAAATTCAGAAGAAAATAAAAAATTAATCCAAGTTTCAGAAGAAGCTCTTGAAAATGCAATTAAAATTATAAAACCAGAAAAAACTGTTTCAGAAATTGGTAAAATAATTCAAAACACTATTGAATCAAAAGGTTTTTCAGTAATAATAAATTTATCTGGACACAGCATTGATAAATATGAATTACATTCAGGATTAACAATTCCTAATTTTGATAATAAACAAGATTTTTTAATTGGAGAAGGAATAAGAGCAATTGAACCTTTTGTAACAAATGGGAATGGTAAAGTAAGAGATGGGAAGCCTTCTGGAATTTATATGTTAGAAAATACAAAAAATGTGCGAAGCCCGATTGCTAGAGAAACATTAAATTATATTCAAGAGGAATATCAAACAATGCCTTTTTGCTCTCGTTGGCTTGTAAAAAAGTTTGGAGTTAAAGCTCTTTTTGGATTAAAACAATTAGAACAAAATGGAAATTTACATCAATTTGCTCAATTAATAGAATCTTGTAAGGGGATTGTAGCTCAGACAGAGCAAACTTTGTTAATTGAAAAAGATAAAACAATTGTTACAACAAAAGAAGATTAAGATTACAATTAAATAGTATTATCCTAAAAAACTTTTTAAGTACTTTTCGGTATCTTCATACATTCTGCTCAAAAGACCCTGTCCAACGGAGTAAGCTAAAGTTCCATCTGGTTCCCCAAGTTCCCTCTTCTTCATTTTTATCCAATCATTTACTTTACAAGCCATGCCTTTCTCCCACATATCAAGCGTATTACATGCTTCAGTTACTTTACCAGAAACAATCTCTGGTCTTTGATAATTATTAATTTCTTTTTTTATTTCATATAAGGTGTTATCCTCTATCTTCTCTTTGATTTTATATAATTCCTTTTTTAATTTGTTCATTTTATTTTTTATCTCCTTTTTCAGTAAAGTATTCAACACCATCTTTTAATTTATCTTTACTTCCAAAATTATAGCTTATCCCTGCACCAATATTTTCATCTTTTTGAAATGAGATAGCATTATTATAATTAAATAAAACATCTTTTAAAATATCTTGTTCTTGCCAAGTTAATAAATGTGATTTTTTATTTAATAAATAACATGCAGATTCTCCTAAAAATTTTTTAACAAGTTTAGAATCTTTTTCATCTTCTTTTTTAGAATTAATAATTTTACCATTTAAATCACAAACCTTCTTATCAAGAGTATAACATATTCTAACATTCATATTTTCATCTTTTTGAATAGTTGGAATTCCTTTTTCATTAAAAACAATTATTGGTTCATTAGATTTATTAAGATTATATATAATTCCTTTGTCTTTTTGAATAGTTGGAATTCCGTTTTCATTAAAAACAATTATTGGTTCATTATTTTTATCTTCTTTAATATAAATATCTCTTTGAGGAATACTTAAATCCATATTAAAATTTTGAATTTTAGGTTTATATTCCCCTAATTTTTTTCCAAATTCTTTTTCTAACCAACCAATTTTTTCTTCTCTATCTAATTTATTAAAATTTACAGGAAGATAATCTGCTTTACCTTCTAAATCTCTTCGAGTTTCTTCTCTAACTCCATCCATCAAAATACCTAAACAAAGATACATTCATTGTTTGAAATTATTTAAATTTACCATTTTATTTTTTATCTCCGTATTTTCTAAAAAATTCGTCAGGAATTGTTCCTGATTTTTCATATCTACAATCAAAATATTTCTCAATTGAATTATCCACTTTGTTTATAAAAAATTTTCCTGCCTTAAAAAATGTGCTTAATATCTTATAAGTTATTTTAAATGGAAAAAGAATTGCTTTTGAAAGAAACTCGGTTGTCAACTTGTCCAATTTTTCATTAATTTTTTTATATTTTTCTTCATCAATTTCCAGTTGAAATTTTGTTGGATTAAATGGATGTTTTTTTATTCTTTTTAATTCATTTTTATTTAATATTTTTGGATTTTTCCTTGATTTTAAATAAGAAGAATACATTAACAATTTAGGGTATCTATCTGTAGAATGTTCATCATAAATAATTTCTTTTGAAGGAGGTTGAGGATTTATTTGCTTATAATCCCAAAGTTTTTCATCAAACTCCTCTATTGTTTCTGCGAGATTTTTTAAATATTTTGAATTTATTTGTTCAGTTGTTACTAAAATTTGGTTTTCGCTGTTACTTCCCTTTGGAATATTTAAATAATCCAAAATGCGATTTGCAGTTCCTTCAAGTTGGTCTAATTTAAAATTAAATTCCAAATACTCTTGATGACTTTCTATTCTTTTTTTACCTTTTATTTCTTGCATTATATTTTCTAAATCCATAAATTAATAAGAAAAAATGTCTTTATAAATCTTTCTATTTGTTACTCTTTCTTAAAAGTGACACTTTAACCTAAATAACCTCTTCCTTGAGGGACTGCTGCCTTAGCATTTTTCAAAAAACTTTCCTCAACTTTCTTATAAATATTAATTGTATTTGTAGTTAAACTTGGCTTAATTTTTTTCAAAGCTTCGTCAAAATGTTTTTTCTTTACTTCCTTGGCTTCCCTATTTTCTCTCAAGGCAAGCATGGCAGCTTCTCTAACAAAAGCTTCAATATCTGCACCAGTATAACCCTCTGTTTTTTTAGAAAGATAATAAATTAATTTATCTCTATCTAGCAAATCATTGAAATTAATTTTCTTTTTCTTTTTATCTAACTTTTTCATCTCTTCTTCATTAATTGCTTTTCCAGAAGCCATTTTTTTAACTACTTCATCTACTTTTACATCCTTGAATAATTTTTCCAAATCTTTTATTTCCTCTTTAGTAAGAGAAATTGGCATCTTCTTTGTATGAATTTTCAAAATATTTTCCCTTCCTTTTTCAGTTGGTGCATTAACTAATAAAATCCTATCAAATCTTCCTGGTCTTAATAAAGCAGGATCAAGCATATCAGGACGATTAGTTGCACCAATAACTAAAATTCCATGTGTCTCTTCAAGACCATCCATTTCAGCAAGCATTTGATTTAAAACTCTCTCAGTAACTTTTGTTCCTGCTTCCACTCCTCTCCTTCCTGCAAGAGAATCAATTTCATCAAAGAAAATAATACAAGGAGAAACTTGTCTTGCTCTCTCAAAAACTTTTCTCATTCCTTTTTCAGATTCACCAACCCACATTGACATTAGACTAGGGCCCTTAACTTGAATAAAATTAGCTTCTGATTCTTTTGCAACAGCCTTAGCTAAAAGAGTTTTACCTGTTCCTGGTGGACCATATAATAAAATTCCCCTTGATGGTCTAATTCCCAATCTCTTAAAACTATCTGGATATTTTATTGGCCACTCAACAGCTTCTTTTAATTCTTGTTTAACGCTATCTAATCCCCCAACATCCTCCCACTCAATATTTGGAGTCTCAACTAAAACTTCCCTCATTGCAGAAGGCCGAACAATTTTTAGGGCATCTATAAAATCCTGATGTTTAATTTTTAATTTATCTAAAAGTTCTTCTGGAATTTTTTCTTCTTCATCTAATTTCATTTGTGGAAGCAACTTTCTTAAAACATTCATTGCAGATTCCTTTGTTAAAGATTCTAAATCAGCACCAACAAAACCATGGGTAATTGAAGAGAGCTTATCTAAACTAACATCTTTTGTCAATGGCATCCCCCTTGTATGAATTTTCAAAATATTTAATCTACCTTTTTTATCTGGAGCAGAAATTTCAATTTCCCTGTCAAATCTCCCAGGCCTTCTCAAAGCAGGATCAAGTGAATTTGGTCGATTTGTTGCCCCAATCACAATAACCTGGCCTCGAGATTTCAAGCCGTCCATTAAAGCTAATAATTGTGAAACAACTCTTCTTTCAACTTCTCCTCCAACATCTTCTCTTTTTGGTGCAATTGCATCTATTTCATCAATAAAAATAATTGAAGGTGCATTTTTTTCAGCATTTTCAAAAAGATCTCTAATTTTTTTTTCTGACTCTCCATAATATTTAGACATTATTTCAGGTCCATTTAATAAAATGAAATGAGCATCTGATTCGTTTGCAACTGCTTTTGCTAAAAGCGTTTTTCCTGTTCCTGGAGGTCCATGTAATAAAACTCCTTTGGGTGGCTCAATTCCTAATTTTTGAAAAATTTCAGGATGTTTAATTGGAATTTCAACCATCTCACGAATTTTTTTTATTTCTTCTTCTAATCCTCCAATATCTTCATAATTAATACCTGGAATATTTTCTTCAGTAATTTCAACAGCTTTGGAATTTAATGTAATTTCTGTATTTTCAGTAATTATAACTGGTTGAGATGGATTAGAATTTACAACTACAAATTTAATTTGAGTTATTCCTCCCCCCAAATTCCCAAAAACATTTCCAAAAGGACTTTCTTCAAAATTATCTCCAAACATTTCAGATAATAAATCTTGTCTTCTTTGAACACCTCCTAAAATTACTATATCTCCTTTAACAATTGTTCTTCCTAAAAGTCCTCTTCTAAGGCTGTTTGAATCAGCTTGAACCCGAATACCTTTTTGTGCTGGAGCAATTATTATTTTTTTTGCTTCTTTAACATTTACTTTTGAAATTTTAACAATATCTCCAAGACCAGTTTTAGCATTTTTTCTTAAAATTCCATCTATTCTAATTATTTTTTCTCCAACATCAGAAGGATAAGCCCTATCAGCAATTGCAACTGTTTCTCTGCCACCTTTAATTTTAATAACATCCCCTCTATTAATTCCTAATTGTTTCATTATTCCAGAATCAATTCTTGCAATTCCTTTATAAACATCATCTTGTAATGCTTCAACAACATTTAACTGAATTTCATTAATCATTTTCTAATCTCCTAAAATTTAAACTTAATTTTCCCATATCTTCAAAACAAAGATTAACCATCTCATTCATTATTTTCTTTTGCTGACTTACAAAAGAAATTATTTCTTTAGGAATTGAAACAGCATAACTATTTCCAACTAATCTCATTTTAACTCTAAATTCTTTGTTTTTTAAACTTATAAACTTTTTGTATCTTAATTCATCTACAGGATGAATAATTTTTTCATTGCATTTTGGGCAAACCATTACTCTTAATTTAAATCCATTTTTAAAAATTTCTAACTTTTTCATTTGTGAATTGCATTTTCTACATAAAATCTTGTTGTCAAATATGTCTGTTTCCATTTTTTGTTTTAGTGATTATGATGCCACACCCATTGGTGTGGCTGTTGAAAAAAGGTTACAAGTTGTATACACATTAATGTGTATACTAAAAATATATACTTTATAAATGTTTCTATTACAAAACCTTTTTAAAAAAAATCTCTTTTATTTAGAATAAAAAGGGATTAGAAATTGCTAAAATCTTCCTCTACAAAAATACAAATTAATGTATAGATTTTCGAGGCAATTTCTAACTAATACAAAATTTTCCACTACATTTTAAAAGGTGTAGATTCCAAACTTAAAAACAATGAACAAAAAATTAAATTATATAATATCTTTGCTAATTGGGATAATTATTTTTGGAATTATTATTAAATATATCACCCCTAATTCTTTAAGTATAATTTACCAGCAAGCAAAACCAATATATTTAATTCCCTTAGTATTTTTGCAACTCTTACTCTTTGTGGAATGGCTTGGAAATTAAAAATCATACTTAAAGCACATAAACAAAAACTTCCCTCTTTATCTCACCATCCCCTTAACCCTAACTAAATCCTTTTTCAAATATTCATACAATCTCTCAG
>CAYVGH010000019.1:0-8217 GCA_964451185.1 Candidatus Woesearchaeota archaeon
AAATTTTGAGATTAATACAATTGCAGGATTATCTGCTCATGCTGGAAGAAATGAATTAATTTCATTTTTCAATAATATGAGGCCAAAACCTAAAAGAATAATTTTAAATCATGGAGAAATTTCAAAAGAAATGGATTTAAGTTCTGCTCTTTATAAGTTAAATAGAATTGAAACAAATGTTCCTAGAACTTTAGAGACACTGAGGTTGAGATAATTTAAAAACCCTTTTTCCTTTTCTTTCCAAAGGTAAAAAAGGTGAAAGTAAAAATTAAAATTTTCCATTCATTCGTCAAACAGGAGTTTGCCAAATGAAACACAAATCATCAATAATAATTATTCTCTTGGCAATGTTTTTAGTTACACAATTTATTGGTCTTTATGTTGTTAATCATTATTCACATAATGAACTACCTTATGGAATGGAACAAGAAGAGATAAATCCTTATGACGCATTCCCATCAATAATTTTTGCATTTATAATCGCAATAGTTTTATTTTTTTTACTAACAAAATTTAAAATTGAATTTATTTTAAAGCTCTGGTTTTTAATTGTGATTATAATTGCATTAGGACTTTCTTTTACTTCTTTTCTCCCTCATGTTAAATATATTTCTTTATTTGCTTTAATTTTGGCTTTGCCTCTTGCTTTAATTAAAATTTTCAAAAGAAACTTCTTAATTCACAATGCAACAGAATTATTAATTTATCCTGGAATTGCAGCTGTTTTTGTTCCTATTTTAAATATCTGGACAATTATTATTTTATTAATTTTAATTTCTTTTTATGATATGTGGGCAGTTTGGAAAGTAGGAATTATGCAAAAAATGGCTAAATACCAAATGAACACTTTAAAAATATTTTCAGGATTTTTTGTTCCTTATCTTTCAAAGAAACAAAGAAGGGAGATGAAAAAGTTAAAGTTAGAACAAAAAAATCTTAAAAATAAAAATTTAAAACAAAGAAAAATTAAAGTAAATATTGCAATTCTTGGAGGCGGAGATATTGTTTTCCCAATAATTACTGCTGGTGTAATGTTAAAAACTTTTGGAATTTGGTCAGCAATTTTAGTTATTTTAGGAGCACTTTTAGGATTAAGTTATTTATTTTTAATTTCAAAGAAAAAGAAATTTTATCCTGCAATGCCATTTATAACAGCAGGAATATTTTTAGGAATGTTGGTTAGTTGGGCATTGCTAAGATAATCAGCCTTGAGTGTATCTGTCGTCAGGCGGAGGCAATTTAGACGACTTGATTCAGTGCTTTGAGGAAAATCGAAAAAAACCAGGGGTTGTTTTCAAATGCCTTTTATAACAGCAGGAATATTTTTGGGAATGTTGGTTAGTTATCTGGTCTTTTGAGATATTTAGATATTTCATCCATGCTTTTTGCAATAACAATCTTTGAAGGTATTAATTCTCTTTCAATTAAACTAATTTTTTCCTTTCTTGGCATGAGATATAGTTTTTTATTAAAAATCTGTTTTCTTAATTCATTATTTTTTATTTTTAAAGAATTAAAATAATTTGTAATTTCAATAAAATCTAAAAAATATTCTTTACTTAAGGCATAAATTGAAACTTCTTTTTTTGGAAAATCTTTGGAATATTTTGTTTCAATTCTAAGTCTTTCAATGCTTCCTCCAATCCAAGGAAGATTTTCTAAAATAATATATGGTTTTAAATGAATATAATTCCCATCTTGGGCATACATTTTTCCAAGGTACATTTCTCCTCGCTCATATTTAATTCTCACACTTGCTTTTTCTTTTATTAATTGATTTAATGTTTGTTCATCTAAAGGTATTTTTTTTTCTTCATTTCCAAAACCAATAGCAGATTGTTTATTTTCATCCATATTAATATTAATCTTTTTACCTTTTTAAGCTTTTTTATTGTAATAACTTTAAAAAAGTAACAAACCCAAAGGTTTATAAATAGTTATTTCTAAGTAGTAATAGGTAAAAATAAAAATGATAGTAAAACAAGAAATAATAAGTAAAATCAGAGATTACTTTGATTTGAATATTTATGAAACAAAAGCTTGGTTAGCTTTGCTGAGCAAAGGAATAGCTTCTGCAGGAAACATTGCAACACTTTCAGGAGTTCCAAGATCAAGAACTTATGATGTTTTAGAAAGTTTGGAAAAGAAAGGTTTTGCAATAGTTAAGATGGGAAAACCAGTAAAATATTTAGGAGTTAAACCAAGAATGGTTCTTGAAAAACTTAAAAATAACGTGAAAAAACATGCAGAAGATAAAATAAAGGATCTTTCTAATATTAGAGACACAAGTGAATTTTTAAAATTACAAGAGATTTATGATCAAGGAATAGAGCCAGTTAAAAAAGAAGATATTTTATCTGCACTAAAGGGAAGAGCAAATATTTCAAATTATTTAAAAGAAATTTTACAAGAAGCAAAAAGAGAAGTTATGATTTGCATGAATGCAGAAGAATTAATGAATAAATCAAAACTTTTTACAGAAACTTTTGATATTTTGAAGAAAAGAGATATAAGAATAAAATTAGCTCTTACAGGAGATGAAAGATTAATAAAATTATTAGAAGATAAACTTGCAGTTAAAATAAAAAGGTTTAATATTGAATCAAAGTTTTTCATAATTGATAAACAACAAGTTTTATTTTTTCTTTCAAAAGATACAAAAAAAGATGATACTGCAATATGGCTTAATTCAGGATTTTTTGCACAATCTTTTTCAAGCTTATTTGAAATTGCAATGAAGGAGAAGTAAGATGACAAGAATAATCCAAATATCTAAAATAAAAGAAGGCGGAGTAATAATTAATAAATTTGGAGGATTAGAAATAATGTCTGATGTTCATGATTATCCTGATATAAAGTGGTTTAAAACAATAGAAAAAATTAGTAGACCTTCAAGGAAGGGGAATTATTTTCTTATAGGGAAGGCAATTAGAGATTATCTTAAAGAGGAAAGTTATTTGAAGAATTAAATAATTTTTAATTGTAAGATTTAAAAACCTTTAATCTTTTTTTGATATATGAAAAGTTTAGATACTTCGGGAAAATTGAAAAAAGACGGATGGATATTAATCAAGAAAAATAAAAATTCTAAGGTTTATGCAAGTGGATATGCAAGAGCACTAGTCCGTAAAGGCAAAGTTATAAAAGATTATGTAAGTATGAATCATTTTATTAATCCAATTAAAACAGATTATGATTATTTAGATAATTTCTAATTTATTAATATACATATCTTTTAATTTTTTTTTATATTTCTTTTTCCAATTTTCAATAAATTTTTTCAAATTAAAATTAATTTTTTCCTTGGCATAAATTTTTCCTGATTTAATAAAAATATTTTTATGCTGTTTTTTGAATTTTTTTGAATTTTTTTCATCTTTAACAAAAGGACCTTGTAAGATAATCTCTTTTTTCTTCTTGACTACAAAAAAGAATCTTGCAGATTTTTTATGGTTATAATTAAATCCTTTATTTTTTATTTCAAAAAATCTTTGAATTTCTTTTTCCAAATGTTTATAGAATTTTAATAATTTTGTTCCAGCAATATCTCCTTCTTGTTTTTGAGTTTTTACTTCTAATAAAATAAATTCATATTTTTTCTTTAAAGCTTGTTTCTTAACCTTCTCTAAATCAATTTTTTTAATTTCAAAACTTTTTATACTTGGATTTTTTAGAAATTCTTTGCAAGCTTTTTTAAATTTTTTAAAAGTTTCTTCTGATAATGCAGCAAGTACATTTCTTTGTTTAAATGTAGGATCAACAAGAATTATAGGGGATTCTAATTTTGAGGAGTTCATATCCAAAAGGACATTATTCTTATTCTTGTAATATTTTTCAATATCAATAATTATCTTGTCTTTTTTATGTTTAGAGATTTCTTTTATGAATTTTAAAAAATTCTGATAATAATAAATTAATAATTCAAGAGAATAACCTGAAAATCCTTGAATATAGGATTCTGCTCCATAACAATTATTTGCATAACAAAATGCTTTTGCAATTTTTATATCATTTAAAATTTTTTTGTTTTCTACTTTTTTATTAATATATTTAACATGGAAAAAAGATAAATCAGTTATATTTTCAAAATCCTTCATGTTTTTTACTTTTCTGGTTGGAATTAATTCAATGAAAAAATTAGGAGATTTTTTTATTTTAAAATAATCTCTTGAACCATGAATTTTTATTACATTTTTAAAATTTTTTAATAATTTTTCAGTGATTTTTGAAATATCTTTATATTTTTTATCAAACTTTAAAAAAATATCAACATCATAAATATCTTTTTTTATAATTGTTTTTTTTGCAAAACTTCCTCCAACAAAAATTTTAACATTTAATTTTGCTTTTTTAATTTCTGCTTCAAATCTCTGTTTAAATTCTTTGAGAGAATTTTTAATTATTTCTAAATCTTTTTTAGAAGGTTCTACTTTTTCTAGAACTTCTTTTGTAATTAAATTTATTTTTTTCATAGTTTGTTAAGGCTTTTATGTTTTATAAGTATTTTATATTTAAAACAAGATATATCTAAATCTTTTTAATATTATAAATTTGATTTTTCTCTTGGCTTTGTTAAAAAAGTTTAAATGTTTTTAGAAAAATTTTCTACAAAGATAGTTATCTTAATTAAATTAACTAATTTTTAAAAATCTTATTTATCAGACTTTTTTCATTTGTTTCCAAGAAAGTTCAAACATTTGCTCAAGAGCTTGTGTGAAAAATTCAGTATTTATCCAAACTCCAATATCATAATTTGGATGGAATTTTTCATCGTCAAGAAGCATAAACATTATTTGATTAGAATCAATGATTGTAAATCTTGCTTTAACACCTTGCAAGTTTCTAACTTCTGCAACCTTTTTTAATTCTTTTGCAACTTTTAAATTATTTTTATCAATGGGTGCGGCGATTCTTATTTTAATTCCTCTTTTTTTACATTTTTCTAAACTTGGCATTAGTGCTTCTAATTTTCTATTTAATCCTTCTGCTGTTGTTACCATTGTAATGGTTTTTTCAGCATTTCTAATGAGCATATCTAAATGATTATAAAGATTTTGTCGTCCTTTTAGGCTTCCAGATAAATCCGAAGGTTCAACAAATTTAATTCCTTTTGTAAACAAATTATTTAATTCTTCAAGAACTTCATCATCTTTCAATTCATCTAATCTTTTTATTTTTATTTGAGTGTGTTTAGCTAAATTCTTTTTAACTCTTTCAACAACTTCTCTTGGCTTTAATGCAATAAACTTAATTGGTTTGCCAAGTTTCATAATAATAAATCCTTTTTTCTCTAAACTTTCTAAAATATCATATGTTCTTGACCTTGGAACATCAGAAATATTACTTAATTCCCCGGCAGTTGAAGTTCCTCTAGAGAGAAGTGCTGCCCACACTTTAACTTCATAAAGGTTTAAATTGAAGATTTTTCTTAGTCTGCTTAAAAATTCATCTTTTACTATCATTTTATATATTTTTATCAGTCTTTTTCTCTTTTTAAAGTTTGCTATATTAAAAGAGTAAACTTTTTTTGAATCACCAATTAGTAGTTAATTCCCACTAATCCCTCTTTATCCTTTATTTTAAATTCGAAAGTCTTTTTAAATGTTTCTTTTTTTGTTATGACAACGGATAAACTTTTTGAGTTTGTTCTTTCTTTTATAAATTTTATTTGATTTTTTAACATCTTTTTAAATTTGTCGTCGACAATTAATTGCAGATCAATTAAATCTTTTTTTTCTAAACCTAAATTTTTTCTAAATGATTGAACTTTTCTTGAGATTTCACGAGCATAACCTTCTGCTTCAAGTTTAGGATTAAGCTTTGTATCGAGGTCAACTTCTATATCTTTTGTATTTGCATGGCTTTTCTTATAAAATAAAGATTTTATATTTAATTGAGATTTAATTATTCTTTCTAATTCTTTTTTAATTTTGAAATCCCCTCCAATTATTGTTGCTTTTGCTAAAGGCCACTTTAAACCAATTTGATTTCTATCTCTTTCTCTTAATCCTTGGGAAATTATTTCTCTTGTATAATCCATTTCTTGATTAATTTTTTCTTTAATTAATGTTTTTTCAAATTTTGGCCAATTTATTAAATGAACAGATTCTTTTTTGGTATAAATTGTTTGATAAATTTTTTCAGCAACAAAAGGCATAATTGGAGCTATTATTTTTGACAATTTATTCAAAACTTCTTTTAAAACTTTTTTAACAATTTCTTCTCCGTCATTAAAACGATTTCTATTAGCCCGAACATACCAAGTAGAAATATCTTCAACAAATTTTTTAATTTCTTCACAAGATTTAATTGTGTTGTAAGATTTCAAATATTTTTCAACATTAATTCCAACCTGATTAATTCTAGATAAAATCCATTCATCAATTAAATTTAATTTATCTGAATCTTTTAAATTATCATTTGTTTTATATAAAGAATAAAAATTATTTACATTGTATAAAAGCAAAATTATTTTTTTATAAACTTCTTCTAAACCTTTCTCTGAAAAATTAAAATTATCTGCTTTCATCAACACTGATTGCAATAAATAAAATCTTAATGCATCAACACCATATTTTTTTATAACCAAATCTGGATCTGGATAATTCTTTTTAGACTTGCTCATCTTTTCACCATCTTCTGCTAAAATTGTTCCAGTAGTTAAAACATTTTCAAAAGGAATTTTATCAAAGAGAATTGCAGACAAAGCCATCATATAATAAAACCATGCTCTTGTTTGTCCAATGTATTCTGTTACAAATTGTGCTGGAAAATTCTTTTCAAAGAAAGCTTTGTTTTCAAATGGATAATGAAATTGTGCAAAAGTCATAGCACCAGATTCAAACCAGCAATCTAAAACTTCTGGAATTCTTGAATATTCTTCTCCACCAATTTTTAATTTAACTTTATCAAGATAATCCTTATGGAGGTCAATTTTTTCTTTTGGTAAATTTTTTGCATATTTTTTTAATTCTTTAATTGAACCTAAAACTTTTATTTTTCCTGATTTAGATTTCCATATTGGAATTGCAGTTGCCCAATATCTATTTCTTGTAATATTCCAATCTGGTGCAGTTTCCAAATTATGTTTCATCCGTCCTTGTTTTAAAAATTCTGGAATCCAATTAATTTCCAAATTTAATTCAAGCAATCTTTTTTTAATTTTTTCAATATTTACAAACCAAGCAGGAAGAGCACGATACATTAATTTTGTATCACATCTATAACAAAAAGGATATTCATGTTCCATTTTCCTTGACATAATTGCTTTGCCTGATTTTTTCAAATCAATAACTATCTCCTTATTAGCGTCGTAAATATATTTTCCTGCATAATCTTTTACTTCTTTTGTAAAATATCCTTTTTCATCAACTGGCTGAACCATTGGAATTTTATATTTTTTGCAAACTTCATTATCTTCTTCACCAAATGCTGGTGCAGTATGAACAATTCCTGTTCCTTCGTCAGCAGTTACGAAATCTGCCAATAAAAATTGAAAAGCATTATTTGTATTTTTAAAATAAGGATAAAGAGGCTCATATTTTTTCCCTTCCAATTCTTTTCCCAAAACTTCTTTTACAATTTCATATTCGTCTTTTGATTTATAAAATTTTGATACAAGTTCTTTTGCTAAAATATAAACATTATTATCAGATTTGTCTTTTACATAAACATATTTGAATTTAGGATTTACAGTCAATGCTAAATTACTTGGCAAAGTCCAAGGCGTTGTGGTCCATGCAATTGCATAAGCATCTTCTTCCACTAATTTAAATTTTACAACAAGCGTAATATCCTTAACCATTTTATAAGAATTATCCATTGCAATTTCTGATTTCGCTAAAGGTGTTGAACAGCGAGGACAATACATTAAAATTTTTTCTCCTTCGTATAAATAGCCTTTTTCATAAAGTTGCTTAAACGCCCACCAAACAGATTCAATATATTTTGTATCCATTGTTTTGTAACCTTTTTTAAAATCAACCCATCTCCCAATTCGATTAATTGTTTTTTCCCATTCTTTTGCAAATGTTAAAACATTTTTTCTACAAGAATCATTAAATTTTTTCACACCCATTTTTTCAATTTCATCCTTAGAATTAATTCCTAACTCTTTTTCTACAACATTTTCAACAGGTAAACCATGACAATCCCAGCCCCAATTTCTTTTTACATATCTTCCTTGCATTGTAAAAAATCTTGGAAAAACATCTTTTA
>CAYVGH010000020.1:0-8049 GCA_964451185.1 Candidatus Woesearchaeota archaeon
ATGCTTGTCTAATAAGTCCTTCAATTAAAATTAATTCATTTAAATGTTTTGAACGAATATTTCTTATTTTTACTTCTTGAGATTTTGAGAGATTTTCCAATCTTACTCTTGTTGTATCTATAAGTGGAGATTGTTCAATTGCTTGTTCAATAATTCTTAGTGTTTCTTCAGGATTCTCTAGAACTTCATCTGCAAGAATTTTTGAGAATTCTGATAAATGCTTAAAGTTTAAAAAAATTACATTATTACCCTTTTTTTTTGATTTTAATAATTCCTTTTTATACGCTTCAAAGAAATTTTTTGCTTCAATTAATAAATCTTCTTGCTTTCGTCCACTATCAGCTTCATTATTTGATTCAGATTGAAAATTTTCTTCTTCCATGTTTTTTTTAATGGTTTACCTTTTTTATAGATTTATGTATATTTTCAAGTAGTTTGTATTATATTTGTTTTAGTTAAGAATAGTTTAAAATTACAATTTATTTATTAACTAATTCAACATTTTTAATAATATATCTTCCATTATTTTTTTCCCAAATTTTCTTTGCTTTAACAACTTTTAATTCTTTTTTAAATAAAGGGCAATCTAATACAAAAGTTTCTGCTTCTCCACCTTCAAATTCTAAATTAAAAAGATATTTTTTAGATAATTGTTTTAATTCTTCAAATGATTTTTTATTAATTATCTTTCCAAGCCATTTTTTATCTAAACCTTCAGAAGCAACACCTACAATCATAATCTTAAAATCATTCTTAAAAAGTTCATTCCAATATTCATCTTCATTTTTTTCCCACAAAGGATTAATGCATTTTAGATTTAATTTATCACAAATCTTTTGAATTCTAGATTTTTGATAAATAGATAAAATTGTACCTGTTACAATTCCTTGAATCTGATATCCTTCTTTTGCTTTTTCAATTGCTTTTTCCAAATCTTTTAATTCTTCTTCCTTAACTCCTTTTGTCTTCTGAACAATTAAGGGAATTCCCATAACTTCTGCTTGTTTCCTTGTCTTATCAATTGAAGGTGTATGAAACATATATGATTCTGGATTTTCAGAAAAAATTGAAATTAAACAAGAAATTTCATGTTCTTTACTTGCTAAATAAGTTGCATAAACAGAATCTTTTCCTCCTGAAAATAATACTGCTAGTTTCATATTAATAAAGCATATAAGTCTTTTTAAAATACTTTTGTTTTAAAAAATTATGGAAAATTTGGAAAATTCTTATTTAAATGATTTAATTGATTATGGTTCTATAAAGAAGATTGAAGTTAATAAAGGTGGAAATGGTTCAGAAACAAGGATAATTTCTAAAATTTTTAATTCATATGAAATAATAACATATAAAGATCTTATACAAAAATCTTTTCGTATTATTGGTTCTCAAAATAAAAATGTTTTTGTGAAAGATGAAAAATGGTATAAATATGCTTTTTACAAAGGGTTAAAAAATTTTGGATCTAAAAAATTTAACCTTGTTATAGAACATTTAAGAAAAATTAATTTTGATTTTAATGAAGATTATGCAAGAAGAATTGTTTATAACGTTTAACGAAAATAATTTAAACTAGTTTTTATTTAAAATACTATGAAAAAACAGGTGATAGAATGTTCAGGAGCAAAACACATTGCTAAAAAAATTTCCTGGCAAGCAGGAGCAGAATATTCAAAATTACAAGTTAAAAAATTTCCAGATAATGAATTAGATATAAAATTCAATAAAGATATTAAAGGAAAACAAGTTTTTTTAATCCAGTCTTTTTATGAAAATCTAAATGAAAAGATTATTGAGACTTTATTTGCAGCATATACTGCAAAGGAATTAAAAGTAAAAAAAATCAACTTAATTGCACTACATTTTCCTTATTTTAGAAAAGATAAAAGATTTTCTAAAGGAGATTGCATTAGCATTAATGTTATGTCTAAATTATTTAAAATTTTTGATAAAATTTATGTTGTTGAACCTCATCTGCATAGAATAAAAAACATTAAAAAAATTATGAAAAATGCAGAGAAAGTTTCAGTTAATAAAGATATTGCAAATTATGTTAAAAACATAAAAAATCCAATATTTATAGGTCCAGATATGGAAAGTAATCAATGGGCAAAAAAAACCGCAGATATTTTAAATGAAAAATCAATTGTCTTTAGAAAGGAAAGATTTTCTTCAAAAAAAGTAAAAATAAACCCCTCAAAAGATTTAAATCTAAAAAATAAAAATATAATAATCATAGATGACATTATTAGCACAGGATATACAATGCTGGAAACAATTAAATTATTAAAAAAACAAAAAACAAAAAAAATTTATTGTATTGGAATTCATGGGATTTTTGCAGATAAAAAGGTATTAAAAAAATTAAAAAAATATGCAGAAGTTTTAAGCACAAATACAATTCCTTCTAAACAATCTAAAATTGATATTACTAAAACAATTTCAGAAATTTTAAAATGATTTACATGGCAAGCGACCATGCAGGGTTTAAATTAAAAGAAAAAATAAAGAAATTCTTAATTAATAAAAATTTTAAATTTGAAGATTTAGGTCCAAAAAAATATAATAAAAAAGATGATTATCCTGATTTTGCAAAAATGGTTTGTAAAAAAGTTGCAAAAGAAAAAGTTTTAGGAATATTAATTTGTGGAACAGGACAAGGAATGTGCATAGCAGCAAACAAACAAAAAGGAATTCGTGCAGCTCTTTCGTGGAATAAAAAAACAGCAAAACATGCAAAAGAACATTTAAATGCAAATATTATTTGTTTAGGTTCAAAGTTTGTTAATGAAAAACAAACTAAAGAAATTATTAATGTTTGGATGAAATCTAAATTTCAGAAAGGAAGATCTTTAAGGAGATTAAATAAAATATGAAAATTCAATTAGCTTTAGATGTAGGCAAGAAAAAGGCTTTACAGATTTGCAAGAAAATCAGTAAATATGTTGATATTATTGAATTAGGAACTCCTTTGATAAAACAAGAAGGTCTTAAGATTATTAAAGAATTTAAAAAGTTTAGAAAACCAATTTTAGCGGATTTAAAAACAATGGATGTTGGTTTCCTTGAAGCTGAAATGGCTTTTAAAGCAGGCGCAGATATTACAACTGTCTGTGGTTCAGCTGATTTGCCGACAATTCAAGGAGCAATTAAAGCAGGAAAAAAATACAACAAAAAAGTTTTAGTTGATTTAATTGGAATGAAAATTAATAAAAAAACAAAGCAAATCAAAAAATTAAATCCAGATTATATTTGTGTTCATACAAGTATAGACACCCAAAAAAAAGGTAAAACACCTTTAAAAAATTTAAAAAAAATTTCTAAAATAATTTCAAATATGAAAATTGCAGTTGCAGGAGGAATAAATTTAAAAAATATTAATTTAATAATAAAATATAAACCAGAAATTATTATTATTGGTGGAGCAATTACAAAATCAAAGGAGCCTGAAGAAATTATTAAAAAATTAAAGGAAAAAATATGAAAATTAAAATTTTAAATGAAATCAAAAAAACACTTGAAAGTGTAAGTGAAGCAAAGGCAAAAAAATTAGTAAATGAAATTGTAAAAGCAAGAGAAATTAATTTAATTGGACAAGGAAGAAGCTGGCATGTTGCAAAAATGTTTTCTATGAGATTAAAACATCTTGGTTTAGATGTTGGAAGACTTGGGAAAAGCCCTGGAAAAACAACAAATAAAGATTTAACAATTGTAATTTCAGGAAGTGGAGAGTCTAAAGATATTTTAAAAATTGTCAAAGGAATAAAAAAAGGAAAAATTATTACTCTAACTTTACATTCTAATTCAGATATAGCAAAAGAGGCAGATTTAATAATAAAACTTAATGCAAAAAAAACTAAACAGCCAATGAGAAGTTTATTTGAACAATCAGCTTTGATTTATTTTGATTGGATTGTCCTGTTGCTTATGAAAAAATTAAAAATAAGTGAAAAAGAAATGTGGAAAAGGCATTAAACCCTTCCATAAATATCTTTCAATCTTACAATATCTTTTTCATTAAATTTTCCAAAAGAGATTTCTAAAATTTTAACCTGCTTAGAATAAGCTTTAGCTCTATGTTTTGTTTTTTTTGGAATTATAAATTCATCTTCTGGTTTAGCTTTAATTTTTTTATTTCCAATTGTAACTAAAACATTTCCTTGTAGAACTTTCCAGAATTCTTTTCTATTTTTATGATATTGTAGGCTAAATTGTTGTTTTGGTTTAAGTGTTAGAATTTTTACTGTAGATTTTTCATTTAAAGCAAATCTTTCAAATTCACCCCAAGGCTTTTTTTGTTTCATAAAATCTTTAAGAAACAAGAGTATAAAAATTTATATATGGGCATTTATTTATAAAAATATGGAACCAAAATTAGTTATTGATATTGGGGGAACATATACAAAGTATGCTTTATATAAAAATAACAAAATTATTTTTCAAGATTATTTAAAAACAATAAAAACAAACAAATTATATAATTTTTTAGAAAATATAATTGAGAAATTAATGAAAAAATATAAAATAAAAAAATTTAAAGGAATTGGAATCTCTGCCCCTAGCCCATTATCTTGTGAAAAATTAACACTTATTTCTCCACCAAATATTCTTAAAATAAAAAATCTTAATTTATCTAAATTAAAAAAATTTACTAAAAAACTTATACTTGAAAATGATGGAAATTGCGCGGCATTAGGTGCACAAATTTTATATAAAAGAAAAAATATAGTTTGTTTAACTCTTGGTACAGGATTTGGGTGTGGCTTAATTGTAAATGGGAAATTATACAAAGGTAAAGGAAATGGTTCTGAATTTGGAAATACTATTATCAATGGAAAGAATACATTAGAAGATTATATTTCATCCAAAGGTTTAGTAAAATTAGCTAAGAAAAATAAATTAAATGTAAATTGTATTGAATTAAATAAATTAGCATTTAAAGGAAATAAAAAGGCAATTAAAGTATACAAAGAATATGGTAAAATTTTATCAACTGGCTTGGTAAATATTGCGAATACTTTGGATCCAGAGTTAATTGTAATTACAGGAGGATTATCTAATGCTTCAAAATTCTTTATTAAAGAAGCAAAAAAAGGAAAATATTTTGGATGCATTAAACCTGAAATAAAATTTAATTCAGATAACCTTGCTTTAATTGGCGCACTTAAATTACTTTAGAATATTTTTTGAAATAATTTTATAATAGATTAATCCTTGAATTATTCCTGAAACATAATTTCCATTAAGATATTTTTGTTTCCTTGCAATAAATAAATCAGCTAAATCTTTTTTTTGTTTTTTAATTTTTTTTGTTAATAATTTTATTTGGTCTCTGGCATTTCTAACAACAATTAATTTGTAATGAGAAGTTAATATAGGCAAATCATTTCCACTATCCCCACAAAAAATAATTTGTTTTTTAGGTATTGAAACTTTTTTTGCAATGTAATCTAAAGCCCATTTTTTAGTTGCGTGTTGGGGGATTATATCTAAAAGACCTCTAATTTCTGGAAAGTCAATACTATATATTATTTTACAATTATATTCTTTTTTTAATTTTTCTTTGACTTGTTTTAAAATTTTTTCTTGTTTTTTTAAATCAACATAATAACTTAATTTAAAAATATCTTGTTTGCTTTTTTCTTGAAGTTTTAAACCTTTAATTCCTCGGAGAATTTTTTTCATCTTTTTTATATTCCATTTTGGGGTTAATTTTTTTATAGTTTTTTCCCATTCCAAGTCATTATTTAATTTTTTATTTTTATATTTATAAATCTTAGTCCCAACATTTCCAATTAAATAATCAGGATAAGGAAGATTGTATTTTTTTATGGCTTTTTTTGCTAAATTAAGATTTTTTCCAGTTACATAAGCTAAATTAATCTTATTATTTTTAATTATTTTTTTAAATAAGGAAAGTGTATTATCATATTCTTCTTTCCCATTTGGTAAAAGAGTCCTGTCTAAATCTGTTGCAAGTAATGTCATTTGAAAATTTTTTTATTTTTTATTAAAGAATTATAAGCGATTATATAACCTGCAGCACTAAAGCCTATTCTTTTTATTCCTTCTGGTTCGTAAGTTTTACTATTATAATATTCATTAAAATTGTATTTGTTTTTTTCTAAAATCTTTGATAATTTTTCAAGATATTTTTTTGCTAGAGATTTTTTGTTTTGTTTAACAAGTGAAGCAATATAAAATCCTTGGATTAAAGGCCATAATCCTCCATTATGATATTTGTGGGGGTGGTTTCTAAATCCAAAGAGGGAGTTCATTCTCAGGACTTTCCAAAAAGGATTTTTAGAATTAATTGGGGGCCAGAAAGCAGGAAGGATTTTTAATTTTTGTTTTGAAAGTTGATTATTTAAAATTTTCATTATATCATTTTTTTGTTTTTTAGAAGGCAAGTCCATTAAAAGTAAAAGAGAATTAGCAAAACAATCTAGATAATTTGCAAAACCATCAGAAGAAAAATAAATCAGTGCATATTTTTCTTTAAATTCTCTTGCAATTTTAAGATAAAGCCCGGGGTTATAAATAAGATCTTCATTTTTTTTATTTAATTTTGGAAAATAATTTATTAATATTTTTTTTCTAAGTTGTTTTATTTTTTTTGTAATTTTTTTTGTATCTTTTTTTAAAATTTTTCGTAAAGATTCATATTCTTTAAGTGCTTGTAGGTAAAGCAATTGATCAAATAAAATATACCCATGAGTAATGTATTCGTCTGCCCAATCTCCTCCTGTTGGGATGTACAAAAGCCCTTTTTCATTTAATTCTAAACATTCTAAATAAAAAATTGCTTTTTTTATTGAATCTTTAAATTCATTTAAAAATTTATTGTCTTTTGTGTGTTTGTAATATTGCCCAACACCCAAAATGTACCATAATGTTGCATCTACTTTTCCAACCAAAGTTCCATAGCTGATAATATTTTTATTGACATTAATATTACTTGGAATTCTTCCTGTTTTATCTTGGAATTTTTTTAATGTGATTAAATTTCTTTTGAAAATTTTAATTAAATCTTTGTTTTCAGATGTAAGGCTTGCTAATCCTTGAACAACACCATCCCTTGACCAAATTCTTGCATAATTAGATTTAACAATTATTGAAGCGAAAAAACCATTTTCTGTAGAGTTTTCTTTTAATAATTCTAAAGCTTTTTCATATGTTTGTTTGGTTGTCATTTTTTAGGTCAGCATAAGGATAACCATTACACTTAATATAATTTTTTCTTTCCCAAATATAAATATCCCCAAAATGTTTTTTTTGTTCTAACCAAATTTTTTTTTGATGTTCTAAATGAAATAAAGGTTCAAAAGATAAAATTTTTTCTTTCTTTGTAATTAAATTATTATATTTAATGGTTTTTTCATTTCTATTGTTTTCAAAATAATTTATTAATCTTTTAGAAATAATTTTTATTCTATCACTTATTCTAAATTTTCTTTTTGGAAGTGAAATTGATGATTCTCTTAATGCATTTTTATTTAAAATTTCTTTTTTTATTCTTCTGTTTTCTGTTGTGATTGCTTTATTTAAAGAAGCTATTAATTCTTTTAGTGTAACTTTTTTAAAACGAGGTATTGGGCTTCTTGGGATTAATTCTGGAATTTCTTCATCTAATTCAATTCTTTCTAATTTTACATTTGATTTTTCTTTTTTTCCAAATAAAATTTCATCAATACTTTTAATATATTTGTTAAGTAAAATTTCAGATTTAATTCTTAAAAGCAAAGAAGCAGCTAAAAGCACTTTACTTGATATAAAAAAATCAGATTCTTCTAAATTTTGAATTTTTTCAAGATATTTGCTTGTGAGAATTGTAATGTTTATGTCCCAGGGATTTAATTGTTCTGTATTTATTAAATCATAAATAATTTCATGCCATCCAATTTCTCTATTAAAAAGAATATTATGAATTTGCTGCTGTTGCACACCTATTTTTTGCATGATTTATAGAAATAAAAGGGTTTTACAAAAGAAAAGTTATAAACTACATTAGTTTTATAAAACCCTTTTATTTCTATAAATCATGCAAAA
>CAYVGH010000021.1:0-6186 GCA_964451185.1 Candidatus Woesearchaeota archaeon
CTCCTTCTAACTCTATATTTTTCTTGTTAAACAAGAAAAGGATTTATCTAGGATTATTAGTGATTTTGTGTTTTTAAATATTTGGTATAAACATTTGTATCTATCCTATTAAAATCTTTAGTCTAAATGTTTGTATGAGCAAACATGAAAAAAATGTTTTAGGAATTTTAAGTAAAAATGAAATCAAAAGCACAAATGAAATTCTTAAAGAATTAGAAGAAAAAACTAAAAAAGTAATTAATTGGCATTTACTTTATCGCCTTTTGAGAGATTTAAGTGATGAAGGGAAAGTAGAAAAATTAAAAGCTAAAGCAGGATTTTTTTGGAAGAAAAAATAATCTTAAAAAACCCCATTCACTTCTTAACAAACTCAACATTATCCAAATTCTTAAATTCTTTATCTCCTGTTAAAAATTTCATTCCATGTTTAAGAGCATAAACATAACCAATAGCATCAGCATATGAAATTTTTTTCTTCTTATAAACTTTTTTTCGAAATTTTATTGCTTCTTTAATTACCTCGTCATCTACATCAACCACACACTGCTTATAACTTTCATAAATTTCTTCAGCTTCTTTCTCTTCATATTCCCTTAATCCTACCCAAAAAATTTCTGCAAGATTAAATATTGTAATTACAACAGGTTCTTGAGAAAATCTTGCAAACTTTGGATTACCCGAAATAAATTCCACAACAGCATAAGTATCCCAAAAATATTTAATCAATCCCATCCCTTTCTTGCTTCATCTTTAAGTTCTTGTGCAGTTCTTTTAGAAGTTCTTGGATATTTGCCAAACATACCCTCCATAAGAGGTTGTGTTTTAATTTCAATTACTATTTTATCATTTTCTCTTATCTTTCTGGCATCTATAACTGATTTTGGTAAAACCACTCCAATAGAACTTCCCCATCTTTTGGCAATTGTTTCAATTTCCATCTAATTTAATTAGATTTAGTTATATTTAAAACTTTTGGTTTTTTCAAGAATTACTCAATCCCAAATCTCCCTAAAACACCTTCTGGATTTTTATAATATTCACTAATAACATCCTGAACTTCATTAAATCCAAAAAAACCCTTCCTTAAAAAAAAGGAAACCTCACAACCCGAACAATTCTTTTGAAATTTCATTAGTTGAAAAAATTTTTATTTCATCTTGCTGTTTAAATTCTTTTTCATCAGACCAAATAGGAGCATTAAGTTTTAATGCCAAGGCAAAATATGAATCATCTTTTGTATGAGGGGATAATTTATTTGCTTCAGACAATAACTCCCTATATTTTTCTTCTGAAAAAGTATTAATTTCTTTTTGCAATAGAAAAAATAAAAACCCAAATTCTGCCTCAGAAATTCTTGAAAACTTCATAATTTTATTTTTATTATTTAATAATTCTTCAAAAACAAAATCCGGAGAAATAAATTTAATCTCTTTGTTTAATAATACGCCTTCTCAAAGAATTAGCTTTAAAAAAAGAAAATAAAATATTAGCATCTATTATTAATAAATCAGGAATCAACATATTAAATTTTCAATCCATGTCTTTCAGCTACTTTTGTTTTTAATTCATCTGAAAGTTTTTCTACTTGCTCATCTGTTAATTTACTTTCCAATAAAATTTCATCTGCAAGCCCAAATTCAAGTTCTCTAACAAATTGTTTTATAGCTTTAGCTAAAGACAATTCAAACTTTTCTTTAAATTCCTCTGGAACATCAACTTTGATATTTATTTCAGCCATAAAATAAAATAAGATTTAATACTATTTAAAATTATTCATTAGAAAATTCAGCTTTTATTTTTTCAAGAATTACTCAATCCTAAATCTTCTTAAAACTCCAAGAGGATTTTTATAATACTCACTAATAACATCCTGAACTTCAGTAAAACCATATTTTTTTTCTTTAGTTAAGACATATAATATTTGAACTCTTCTTTTAAATTCTAAATTTAATTCTTGAATTGTTTTGCCGGATCTTAAAGAAATTTTTTCAAATATTTTGCTATTTCTTTTAAAATAAAAATTGTCTTCAGCAGGATTCCACATAAAAGGTGTGTTTGTTAAAGCAAATCCTTTTTCATTAACATTTAGAATTTCTACAATTTCTCTTAATCTTCTTGTTTCTTGTTTCTTAACTACCGCATGGCTCATAATACAAATACAATCCAATACATTTACTAATGTAGGAGATAAACTAATTGGTGGAGTTGATAATCTTTTTATCACGGTATCTACTGATTCTGCATGCATTGTTGAAAGAGAAGCATGACCAGATGCCATACCTTGGAATAATACAAATGCTTCTTTCCCTCGAATTTCACCAACTATAATATAATCAGGTCTTTGTCTAAAAGATGCTTTTAATAACATAAACAAATCAATCTCACCTACTTTTTCAATTCCAGTTGCGCCTCTTGCAACACTTGGAAGCCAGTTTTCTCGAGGAAGGTTTAATTCTTTTGTGTTATGGACAAAGATGTTGTTGCATAAAAATTTTTCATGTTCTGGAATACCTAAATCAAAAACCTCAATCTTATCTGAAGAAATTTTTTTAACCTTCATTACTTTATCCCATAAAATATTACTATGCGATAGATCATTAAATTCAGAATTTATAGGGGCAATTTTTTGCATATAATTTCTTCCAACATTAAATTTCCCCTTAAGATAACCATGTTGCAATTTCACATTAGAAATAACATTTAATTCTTTTATTTTTTCAATACTCATAGGAATTACATCTGAACAAGAATGATGCGCTTTTTTATTTAACAAATAAAGTTTATTGTTTTTTCTAAATTGCAGAAAACCTATTTCTTTGAATTTTTCAATATTTTCTGAAGAAGAAAGGTTGAGATTCATACACCTATCTTTTCTATTTGAATTATTAATCCTTGAAATTATGCCCAGTCTTAAAAACAAAGTTTGAAAATCTTCAAGAAGAACCTGGCTCTGGGAACAACAAGAAATTTCATATTTACTTACAGTTCCATCTGCACTAAAATACCCTCTTATAAAATGCTTAATTTGTTCATTTGATAAATTCAAAATAAAATCAGGGACTTTTTTAGTATTAGAATATCCATCAAATCTTAAAACTTTTTTCATGAATTTATAAAATATAGTGCTGTGAATTCTCATTGAAACCCCCCCATCATTCATAAGAGAATAATTTGATTCTAAATATTTTGCAACTCTTTTTACTATGTTTCTGCATTCTTCATCTTGGTTTGAAACAATTACAGAATTTGCATTATAATTATCATAACTTCCATCACCGAGCCACAATCCACAAAATTCTAAAAATTCTTTATTAATTTTAAATATCACCGGAATAGAAGAAGTATTTTTGCTTTTAATTTTTAATTTTTTTAATTCAATATGAGAAAACCCATAATCTTTTTCTAAAAAATCTTTAATTTTAATTAAATTATTTTTCTTCCACCATCTATATTTTTCCTTTTTAACATCAAAATCTTTTAATTTATATTTCTCAAAAAAATTCTTTAATGGTTCTCCCACTAAAAAATCATTTTCAAATACCTTAAGATTTTTTATAATATTTATTTCATCAATCTTTTTACCTTTAATTGGTAGAACTCTTGGAACAGCGATAAATGATTTTCCTTCTTTCAAATCTATTGGTTTTATCTCTTTAAGTCCTGAATCTCCAAGGGAGAAAAGAGAGTGGTCTTTGGTTATCTTAATTTTTCTTCCAGTAGAAGTTGTAACTTCATAAATGTCTTTTTTAACAATATGCTTAATATAATCAGATGGCTTTACAAAAATAATTTTTTGCTTTTCATTTAATGTCATAACTTCTGCATCTATTTTTTTATCAACAAACTCTTTAATTGTAATATTTTTTATTTTGTTTTTTTGTCTAATAATAATTCTAGAATCTCCTGTTACACTGTCCTCAATAGATACAACTCTTGCTTCTGGAGGAATGAAAAAAGCAAGAGCATTTAACAAAGTTGTTTTACCACTTCCTGTTCCTCCTGCAATTAAAATATTCATTTTATTCTCAATTAATAACCATAAATAAGCCAACATTTCCATACTTAATGTTTTGAATGAAATTAATTGAGGAGGTGTCCAAGGAATTTTTGTGAATTTTCTAATTGTAAAGCTTGGTCCTCTGCTTGTTACATCTTTAGTATATGTAGCATTTACTCTTGAACCATCTGGTAAAGAGCCGTCAAGAATTGGGCTTGCATAAGAAATATACTTCCCGCATCTCTGTGAAATTTTTTCAACAAAACTTTGAGCTTTAGCAATACTTTCAAAAGAAATATTTGTTTTTATATTTCCATAATAACGATGAACAATGTAAATTACAGTATTAATGCCATTGCATTCAATATCTTCAATAAAAAAATCTTTTAGCAAAGGTTCTACTTCATTTAATCCTACAAAATCCCTACAAAGATAATAATATATTTTTTTATAACTTTCATAAGAAAAATTCATGCCTAATTCTACTGCCAATATTTTAAATCTTTGGTCAATATATTCTAACAATTCTTCTAAATCTTTTTTAATAGTTATGTCAAAATTAATCATATCTTTCATAGTAATAATTAATTGGTCCTTGTATTCTTTTTCTTGTTGGGTTAATGTTGGTTCTTCTAATTTATAAATTAATTCGTGCTGTTTTTCATTCCAATAAATGTGAGTATATGCAAAAGGAGAAATTAAACAATATCTTAAATCTACTTTTCTTTTATCTTTAATTTTTTTTAAAGCTGGAACTTGAGGTGAAAAATTAATTTTAGGTCTAGGATATTTCAGCAAATCCAGCATTTCTTTTTTTCTAGGTTTTATATTAGGCATTTTCAAAATTTATTGTATTATTTTCTTTACTTGAAATAAATAATTTATAAGGAGTTGAGGATTTCGATAGTAAATACAAGTTTTCTTTATTATCCCAGGTAATATTATACTTTCCAGAATAATTTAATGTTGCATTTATTTTATTGATTTTTCCAATTTTATTGTCATAAATAATTATTTTTCCTTGTTTTATTTCTGCTCCTGGTTCTGAATAATCATATAAACTATCTATTTCAAAAATTATTAAATCATTTTTACTATCAATTGTTAAAGAACCTTTTTTAATTCCTAATTCAATGCTTCTTTTATTTCCTGATACTGTTTTAATTTCTTCAATAGTATTGTCAATTTCTTCTAACATTTGTATTGATTGGCTTATAATTGCTTTGTCTTGCAATTCTTCTATTTTTGGTTTTGCAAATGAAAGAACTGTTGCAAGAAGTATTAATGCGATTAATGTGTAAATAACAGTTTCAATCCAAACTTGCCCTCTTTTTTTTATCACCTTTTTCATATATTATTCATGAGAATTTAATTTAAATATTTTTAGTTTTAGCTTTTTAAAAATATTTAAGAACAAACAGAGATTTCATTTAAAGGATTAAAAATACCACACGAATCTCCATTAATAATTATTGCAATTTTTATTGAATTTGGTTTGCTGTTAATTCCTAATGCACGATATTTTTTTCCTGAATTTTTTTCAAGTAAAGTTGCATTAATCCAATTACTACCAGAAACATTTAACATTTCCAAATTTCTAGGTTCAGAAGGTAATTTATAAACTTCTGAATCTGTTTTATTTGAAATAGAAATTAATAATCCATCTATATCTATGTCTTTTCTGTTTATTGTAAAAATAAGAGAACGATTTGAATCATTATAACAAGTATATTCGCTGTTTATTAAAACTTTATCATAAATCTTTGCACATGATTTTGATTTTTTTAAATTTTCTTCAACCATATTTTTCGTCACTTTGTAAACCACAGCACTAATACTAATAACCAAAGCAATCATTAATATTGTTGCAATAATTGGAGAAATTGCTTTTTTTTTCATTATATAACAATCTCCTGCTCACTTACTTCACAAGTATAAGTTCTTTCATCACCTTCTTCATTTTTTCCAATTAAAATTGGAATTAATGTTATTTTTTCTGCATCATCTACTTCATTGTGTATATCTCCTGAAAAAGCACCTCCTGGATTTAATCCTGTTTCAGGAAACTTGGGATTATCAGTTATATCCCTTAATTCTAATGTTGAATATGAACCATCATCTTCAATTTTTATTTTAAAATCATAAATCGGAATATTTCCATTATTAGAAAGATATAATATTCCTCCTGA
>CAYVGH010000021.1:6196-7839 GCA_964451185.1 Candidatus Woesearchaeota archaeon
TTTAGGTTCACTATTGAATCTGGTAATACTCTTAACTCGTTAAAACGAAGATCAAGCCATTGAAGGTTTCTTAAGTTTCCTATTGAATCGGGCAAGCTTTTCAGATTGTTATTAGAAAGATATAATATTCCTCCTGAATAAGTTGCATAAAAATTCACATTATTGCAAACCATTTCAATATTTTCATTATCAAATTTTGTTACTGCTTCTTGAGTCATTGATTTCATCCAGAAAAAAATAATTACCCCAATAATAATTACAAGTGCAATTAATAAAATCGTTGCAATAATTGGTGATACACCTTTTTTTTTCATGTTATTAATAAATTTAAATTATTTTTAAATCTTTAGATTAATTTTATTAGGGACAATAATTTATTATTTGTTTTGTTTCTCCATTGCCACAAACTACAAGTCGTTCTTTGTTTTTTTCTATTTGATATCTCATTGGAAGGATTCTAATTAAATAAATTTTAGATGCATTTATATTAAAATTAAGTGTTCTGTTTTTATTTGGTTCTAAGTAAGAATCAAATCTTATTTCTTGTCCAAAAGCAGTTCCACCATAACTTAAATTTAAAGACAAATCCTTTGTTGCTATTTCTTGAGATTTATTTGTAGAATAATAAATATAAGTTCCATTAATATTAAATGTTCCTGTGTTTCTTAATGTTAAATTTAATGTAGAATTAGAACAATTATAATCAGAAACATAAATTTGCACACCATCTGGACACTCTATTCCTTCTTTTGGAACATAAGTGCTAAGCCATTTGTAAACAACAATTGAAATAATAATTGCAAAAGTAATTAGCAAAACATAACCAATCATAATGCTCACACCTTTTTTTTTATTTTTTAAAAGCATTTTTTTAATAGTAAAACAGAGTATTTAATTATTTCTTTTTAAGTTTTCCTTTCTTTTTCAAAAAAATAAAATAAATTAAAATTATTAAAACAAGTGTTGCAATTGCACTGAACAAACTTGTAAGAGAAAGTTGAAGTTGGACTGGGCAAGGATATGATGTTGATGAATTAGAACTAGTGCAATTTTGTTGTTGTATGCTAATAATAGAAGGGATGGGAGGAACACCATTCCAAGTCCATGTATGTGTTGTATTTACCCACATTATAGTATTATTTTCATCACAAGGCTGAATAATATTTGAATGTGAACGACATATTCCACTATCTAAATGATTGGAAATATTTGTAAAATTGTAAACTCCTTCACAAAAACTATTACTATCATTCCACTCACACCAACAATCATATTGTGAATCACTACAATTTGCGCTTGTTATGTTTAAGATTTGTGAGTTTACTAATCCACATCCCACACATAGTCCTCCACTATGATAATCAAAACAATTATTAGAGATAAGAAATAAGGAGATGAAATGATTTAATTGTAGAACTATTCTTTCTCCCCATTCGCTAATTCACATCTTTGATTATATTCAATCAAATCATTAATCAAAATACCTGCATTCTTTCGTGCATTGTCAACCTTATGGGCATTTAACTTACCTTTCTTAAATTCCTTTCTAGCACTAACAACATCCCTTAAAATCCTTAAATGTTGGGATGCAAACTTTCCTTTTTTAACAAATTCTTTATCAAAGTCCTCAATAAGTTTATCTT
>CAYVGH010000022.1:0-7771 GCA_964451185.1 Candidatus Woesearchaeota archaeon
GAAAATAGATACTTAATAAAAAAAGTTTTGAGGGAAAATATAGAAAAATATGATGAAGATTGTGTTGGAAAAATATTTCAAAAATTAAAAGTAGAAGTTGTTCAATTTAAATCAAAAACTTTTAAATTTGATTCTTTTGAAAAATTATGGAAAAAGTATCCTGAATATCATCCAAAAAGAATATATAATTTTAATCAAGAAACAGGGTTTATTTATCCTCATGAATATTATGGAATGCCTATTAAAATACTTTCTTTTAAATGGATAAAAAAAGGAAATAAATATTTTTTAGATTTTGATAATTTTTCAAAAATAATAAACGCAAATAGTTGTTTTGGAAAAAATGATAAATGGAAACATAAAAATCGAGGTAATAAATCACCATATTCTTTAACAGATGTAATTTTAACTTCTGAATCAATAAAAAGAAAGAATTGGAGAAAATTAGGTTATAATGCTTTTTTTAGAGATAATGAAAACTTTATTTATGGAAATGAAAAAACTTTTAGGAGGTACGAGCAAGCAGTTTTAGAAACAGAACTTGTAGTTGAATCTCAAAAGAATGGATGGACAAACTCTGAATTTTTAAGAGAACATCATTCTAGAATTTCCAATAGAAACCAAGTTCCATATGAAGATATTAAAAAAATGTTAAAACAAGAAAACAAACAAAGAGGAATTAAAAAAAGAAAAAATACAATTAGATGTAAAAAAGAAGAAAAAGAAAGAAAAGAAAAAGAACTAGAACTACCTTTTTAAATCTTAAACTCCTCAAATTTCTTCTTTTCTTTTTCTGAACCTTTTTTTGAATATGCTTTAATTAAATCTTTAACTTTATTTATAATTTTTTTATTTTGTTTTTCTAATAAAATCGATGTTGGACCAATAAAATCAGGTACTATTAATTCTGCCCCAGCATTCTGTAATTTGGGGCACACCAAGAGGGGTAAATTTTCTAAAATTTCATTTTCCTGTTGATTTCTCCCAATCACAACCCAACAACTACCTGCTTGCAGGTTCTTGTGCCGGGAACGTAGTGAGGCGGTATTAATAATAAAATGCCTTCCAATATTCACCAAAACAAGTTCTTCTTCTTTCAAACCTCTTTTAAATAAAAATTCAAATCTTTTTTTCAAAAACTTTTCACAAAGCAAACAACCTCCAGCAGGAGAAGGATATTTAATCTTAAACTTTTTAGCCAAAGCCATCTGCTTTTTTCTTTGCCTTCCATAAATTCCCAAATCAATCAAAGGGCGAATAATCCTCTCTTCTAATCCAGATTCTTTTTCAATTAATTCTATTTGTTTTTTTCGTTGAGACATTGGTCTCTGCCCAACAACTTCTCCTGTAACAATAAATTTAATTCTTTTTTTATCTGCAAATTCTTTCGCCTTCTTAAACATAAAAATCTTACAATCAATGCAAGGATTCATTCCTGCACCTGTTCCATGCTTTGCAGTTTTAACAACTTTCAAATATTCTTGTAATAATTTCCCCTTTGTGCAATCAAAAACTTTCAACCCTTTTTTTATAAACTCTTTAACTTCATTTTCAGGAGCTCCGCCAAAAGGCAATTTAAAATAAACACACAAAATCTCAAAACCTTTTTCTTTCATAATTTCCACAACTAAACGAGAATCCAATCCGCCTGAAAATAAAACAATACATTTTTTAGTCATAGAAAAAAGATGAGATAAGAGATTATAAATTATTGGTTGGAAAATTGTCTCTTCTTTCCCACCTTATTGGCAAAGTTTTTTCAAGTTCTTTAAATTTTTTTTCTCCTACCCTTTCCTTAAGTTCATCTTCGTCTAACATTCCAACATACTTTGTGGCATATTTTCTTAATACTTTTTCACTTATTCCACAACCTAATTTACAACTATCTTCTCCTTTGCATCTAAAATCACATTTATAATTTTGTCCTTTTTTATATTTTTCTGGCAAATCATCTTCATGATTATCTCTAGGAATATCTTTCCAAGGAATATTCATATAACATCTTTTTGAATTTAACGGAGTTTTAAAAGGATATAATTGCCATTTTTCCATGTTTAGAACAGAAAGATGCAACCATGCTTGAACTTCTCTTTCAAATGAAGAAATACTTCCATAAGAATAACTTCTTGCTTTTTTGTTATAAATAATCTGCCCATTTTTATTTTCCAAACAAGGAGAATAATTCTCTATAGCTTTATCAACATTTGAAATATCTCTAAATCTACTTGGATCTATACTCATTAGTCTACTTGCCAAATTATTAAAACTTATTCTTCCACCTGCTAAAAGAACTTGTTGTGTTGGTAAACAAGCATATGTTCCAGTTGTCATAATATAATTAAGGACTTATTCTTTTTTAAAAATTATCATACTAAACAATCTATTTCTTTTTTATTTTCTTAGAATCATCTTTTTGTTTTGGGTTTTTTTCTACACTACTCTTTGAAATTTCAACTTTTGAAGGCTCAACTTTTGTTTCTGGTTTTTTATTTTCTTCTTTTTTTGGATTCTCTTTTGCAGTTTCCTTTGTTTCTGTATTTTCTTCTTTTGAAAATATTTTTTCTCCTTTTTTAAATAAATTAGAAATTTTAAATCATACTTTAAATAATTTCCATAAAATTCCAATTCCAATTAAAATTAATTTAATCCAAAACATTTATTAATACTATTTAATTTTCTAATTTATGGAAAAAGAGGAGACAAAACAAGATTTTATAAAATGGTTTTCTGAATTAAATAAAGATTCTATCCCTATTGCAGGCGGAAAAGGTGCAAACCTTGCTGAAATTTACAATTTAAAAGTTCCTGTTCCTCCTGGATTTATTATTACTGCTCAAGCTTATGATTATTTTATAAAAAATTCAAAATTAAATGAAAAAATAAAAGAAATATTATCAAAAATAGATTATGAAAACACTTCTCAATTAGATAAATCAACAGAAGAAATTAGAAACCTAATAACTAATTCTAAATTTCCAGAAGAAATGAAAGAACAAATCATAGAAGAATATAGCAACTTAAGTGTAACCAATTATGATCTTGAAAAAGGAGATGCACTTGATATTTTAAACACAGCACAAGAACCAATTTTCGTAGCTGTCAGAAGTTCTGCAACAACAGAAGATTTAGCAGATGCTAGTTTTGCAGGACAACAAGATACCTATGTAAATGTAAAAGGAAAGGAAGATGTTATTGATAAAGTAAAAAAATGCTTTGCATCATTATTTACTTCTCGTGCAACTTATTACAGACACAAAAAAGGATTTAAACACGAAGAAGCAAGCTTGGCAGTTGTTATTCAAAAAATGATTAACTCAAGCAAATCAGGTGTAATATTTTCAAAAGATCCAACTTACAAAAACAACAACATAATAATTGAATCTGTATTTGGACTAGGAGAAGGAATTGTTTCTGGAAAAATAACACCTGATAAGTATCTTGTTTCAGAAGAATTAAAAATCTTAGAAAAGAAAATATCAGAAAAGAAAATTATACTAACAAGAGATTCATCTGGAAAAGGAATAACCAAAGAACTAACAAAAGAAAAAGCATATGAACAGGTTTTAAGCAATTTTGAAATTAAAAAATTATCAGAATATGCATTACAATTAGAAAATCATTATAACAAACCCCAAGATATTGAATTTGCAATTGAAAATAATGAAATTTTCATTGTTCAGACAAGACCAATAACAACAATAGGAAAAAGAATAGATAAAAAAGAAATAAAAGAATTAAAAGGAGAAATTATTCTATCAGGTCTTGCTGCTTCTCCTGGAATTGCTTTTGGAAAAGTAAAAATTGTAGAAGATTCAGAAGATTTAAAAAAAATTAATCAAGGAGATATCCTCGTTACAACAATGACAAATCCAGATATGGTTGTTACAATGCAAAAATCAGCAGGAATTGTAACAGATGAAGGAGGATTAACTGCTCATGCTGCAATTGTATCAAGAGAAATGGGAATTGCTTGTATAGTTGGAACACAAGAAGCAACTACAAAATTAAAAGAAGGAGATATAATTACTATTGATGGATATACAGGAAAAGTTTACAAAGGAAAAATTTATGAAACCGAAAAAAAAGAAATAGAACGAGTAACTGCTAAAACAAAAATAAAAGTAAAAGTAATAGTAGATTTACCTAGTTTTGCTTCAAGAGCTGCAAAAACAGGAATTAAAAAAATAGGTTTAACAAGAATAGAAGGAATTATTGCAGAATCTGGAAAACATCCAAATTATTTTTTAAAGCAAAATAAAATAAAAGATTATGAAGAAATAATCTTTAAAGGAATTAAAGAAATATCAAATTACTTTGAAGAAATTTGGGTTCGAACATCTGATATAAGAAGTGATGAATATAAAAACTTAGAAGGTGCTCCTCAGGAATTAGAAGCAAATCCAATGTTGGGAATGCATGGTATAAGATTTAGTATAAAAAATCTAGAAATATTAAAATCAGAATTAAGAGCACTTCAAAGAGTTGCGCAAAGTGGAACAAAAATAGGAATTTTACTTCCACAAGTAATTTTAGTTGAAGAAGTTCAAAAAGTAAAAAAAGTTTTAGAAGAAATTGGATTTTTAGACGGAAAACTTGGAGTAATGATTGAAACACCTGCTGCAGTGCAGATAATAAGAAATTTGTGTGAAGAAGGAATTAAATTTATTTCATTTGGAACAAATGATTTAACTCAATACATTTTAGCAATTGATAGAGGAAACCAAAAAGTTCAGTATCTATATGATGAAATGCATCCTGCAATTTTAAAACAATTAGAATATGTTATAAGAATTTGCAAAAAATATAATGTTGAAACAAGCATCTGTGGACAAGCAGGAAGCAGAAAAGAAATGGTAAAATACCTTGTAGAAAAAGGTATAGATAGTATAAGTGTAAATGCAGATGTCGCAAAAGAAATATCAGAATATATAAAAAAAATAGAAAATGAAATACTTGGAAAAAAAGGAGAACTTCCAAGGGAATATCAACCAGAAGTTAAAGAAAAAAATAGAAATAATAATCAAGAAAATTCAAACGAAAGTGAAGAAAAAAATCCAAGCGAAATTAAAAAACAAGAACCTGTAACAGGAGAAGAATTAGAGGAAAATATTGAAGCTATTGAAGAGGAGAAAGAGGAATATTTAAAAGAAAAATAATTCAAAATAGCTAAATACCTATAAATAAATCTTTTACAAAAATTTATAAATCAAAAAACCCTATAATTATATGGCAAAAAAGGTGATTAAGGGAAAATCTCTAAAAAAAAAGATTGTGAAAAAAACTCCTAAAAACAAAAATATTGAAAAAATTTTAATAGAAAATTTTGTATCTCTTCAAAAAGTAATGACAAATTTAGCCCTTAAATTCGATGAACTTTCAGATAATATTTCTAAACTCTTAAGTTTATTTGAATCTTCTGCTAATTCTTTAGCAAAAAAAGAAATTAATATTGGAAAGCCAATGAATGAAAAACAAATATTAGAAAAATTAGAAAATTTATCAAATCAAAATAAAACAATCGCAAAAGGATTAACTTTAATGTATGAAGAAAAAAAACCAGAAGTTCAATCTGAAAAAACAATTCCCATAATGCAAAAAAAACCTCTTCAATCTGAAATATATCAAAAATCACCTTTTCCACAAAATGTTCAATAAAACATTAAAAAATTATTCTAAAGAATTTAAATTAATTTTTTTATTAGAATTTACAAAAAGATTAATAATAAGTTCTTCTCCTGAAATATACTTAAGAATTAAAGAAGAGCAAATAAAAACAAAACAAGAAAAATTTAAAGAAGCAATTAAATCAAAAATTCCTGGATTAAAAAAACAAATAAATAGGATAGAAAATCCTGTGCAAAGAAATATTACAAAAACATTTGTTCATCAAAGACAACCTGTTTTAAGAGTTCCAGAAACAAGATTGCCTCCACAATTTCAATATTTAAGGCCAACTGCAACAAAAAAAATTAATTTAGATTTAGGTAAATTAAATCCTCTATTAAATGATTCGGGAGTAAAAATTATAGAAGCAAATGGACCTGACCAGCAAGTTATAGTAAGAGGAAGAATGGGAACCAAACCAACAAATATTATTTTAACAAAAGATGAAATAAATAAAATACTTCAAATTTTTTCTGAAAAATCAAAAATTCCTATTGAAGAAGGTGCTACAAAAATTGTATTGGGAAGATTTATTTTATCTGCAATAATTTCAAAGGAAGCTGGTTCTAGATTTATTCTTCAAAAGATTCCTATTAATCCTCCAAACCTTATTATTCCAAGGAAATAAATTAACCTCTATCTTTTTTAAAGGTATTTTTGATTGGGGAAAATTATTTACTTTGTAAATTCCTGCGGGTTTATCTTTAAAATTTTTAAAAAAACTTTCAGAAAATTTTCCATTTTTTCTTGTATTTTTTAATTTATTAAAAGTCTGATAATTAGATTTTTCAAAATAATGATCACAGTTATTATCACTGCCAAAAATAGAGTAATCTAAATTTTTGCCAAAAGTTTTACAAATTACCCCATCAATTACTTTATCTCTGTTTCTATCTATTAATTTAATTGATGCAGAATCATAAAAAAGGTTTAAATTAAAAAACTCTTTTGTTACATGAAAAACTTTTTGAGAAGAACTTTTTAGAGGAGCATAACTAATTAATCCGATTGCGATTATTCCTAAAAGGTTTCTAAATGATTTTTTCATATAATTATTAAATTATTTAGATTTATAAACCCTTTGGTTATTGTTACTATAAAATTATAACACTATTGATTCTCACCTTTCATTGAATTTCTATTAAGAAAGACGAATGAATGATACTTTCTCTTATTTGTTTTCTAAAATTTTTCTAACCAACCAAAATAATTAAAAAGAAGTTTTTGTTATAAAAAATATGAATAATTTCCTGCTATTTTTTATTTTATTTCTTTATCAGGCAACAACCTTTTATTTGCATATAGTGCTAAACGCTGGTTAATCATTAATATAATTTTAGTTTTAATTGGTGGAGGATATAAATTTTATAAAAAATAATCTCTATTGATTCTCACTCAATCCTTCATGCAAATCATTTATGATTTGTGTAGAAAAATTTAAAAATTTTTCGAGGTTTATCTGACTTACTGGTTTTCGCTCAATCCTTTTCTTTCTCTTATCTTCTTAATAACATCCTTTTGTATTGAAGCTGGAACTCTTTCAAATTCTTGTTCCATTATTGAACTTGTTCCTCTTCCTTCTGTTGCACTCCTTAAATCATTTGACCAACCAATCATTTCAGCTACTGGAAGTTTTGCCTTGATTTGTGAAATAATTCCTTCTTGTTTCATATCAAGCATCTGCCCTCTTTTACCTCCAACTAATTTAGTAATTGTTCCTATAAAACTTTCAGGACATTCAATTAAGTGAACTTGCAAAGGCTCAAATAATGAAGGATTTGCTTGCCTCATTGCACCTTTAATTGCATCTCTAACTGCAGGATAAACTTGTGCAGGACCTCTATGAATCGCATCTTCATGAAGTTTAATATCAACTAAAGAAACTTTCATTTTCATGCATGGTTCTCTTGCTAAAGGACCTTCATCCATAACCATTTCAAAAGCATCTAAAATCATTTCAATAACTTCTCCAATATGAACTTCTCCTCGTGTCTCATCTAAAAATAAATTTCCTTTGTAAATTTCTTTAACATTTTTAATTTGATCACTTCTCCAATCTAATTTCTCTGATAAAACTTTTGTAATTATTTCATTTTTTTTCTTAATT
>CAYVGH010000023.1:0-6769 GCA_964451185.1 Candidatus Woesearchaeota archaeon
ATAAAATATTAAAAACTTTCTTTAATATGTTTAATATATGATTTCACATTAAATTTCTTTTTAATCTTATAAGGTTCTTCTAAAAAAAATGTTAAAAAAAAGCCAAAAACAACAAAAGGAAGAGAAACAATTGCTGGAAGTTTAGGGGATAAAGAAAATAAATAAGCTCCAATAATAAAAACAAAAGCCATAGAAATATTTGTGATAGTTAACATTTTTCCAGAAATCTTCTTATGTTGATCTTCTCTTTTTTGTCGTTTTAAAGTATCAAATAACATTGCCTGTCCAGTTCCAGAAGATAGACTAACCCCTAAACCACTAATTATCTTAGCTACAAAAAATATCCAAAAACCATCAAAAAAGGCAATCAAAAAGATTTCTACAATATACATTGATCTAGCCAAAAGAAGTGTTCTTTTTCTGCCCAATAAATCTGCAAGAGCCCCTGTTGGAATTTCAAAAAGTAAAATAGACAAAGAAAAAACACCCATAATAATTGCAAATTGTTCTAAAGGAACTTGAGAAGCAACATAGAATAAAGCTAAAACAGGGATAAAAAATCTTCCCACATCAAACTAGAAATAATATACATTAAAGGGACATTTCTTTTTAATCTCATAAATTACAAAACAAAAACTAATTTAAAAAACTATTTATAAAACTCAATCTTTCTAACTTTCCCTTTCTTTTCATCTAAATCAATTAAAACACTAGCATCTTTTCCAAAACCAGGATTAATTAAAATTGTTTTTCCTATTTTATCTTTTCCTTTTCCTTCATGAACATGTCCGCCAATACAAAGTAAAGGTTGATATTTTTCACAAAATTTCCGCGCAATCCACGAACCCAAATGTTTTTTATTTACATAAGATTTTTTATCTTTAACAATATCTAATTTTGTATTATAGGGGATATTATGAGAAATAAAAATTACTGGAAATTTTTTATTTCTTTTTTTATAAGCAGAAGATAATTTATTTTTTATTTTATTATATGCTTTTTTTAATTTTTCATATTGTTTTTTATTAACATTTAATTTTTTATTGTTTCCCCTCTTCAAATTTTCTCCTCCAGAACTTAATCCATAACCTACAAAATTAATTCCAGAGAATTCATAATTTTTATACATACAATCTTTAATATTTTTCAACCCTTTGATTAACTTTGGATTTATTTTATCTCCCAAATACCAATCATAAAATGCCTTCATATAATTATAATCAGATTTATCTAAATTTTTTATTTTTGATAGACCATAACTTTGATCCCAATTTCCAGCAACCATAAAAATTGGTTTTCCCAAACTATTCAAATATTTCAAAATTTCTCTACCTCTAATTAAAGAATTTTTTTCCATTTCTTTAATTCCTTTTTCTCCAATATCTAAGAGCATCAATTCTTCCATACTTGGAGAATCTTCTCCATATTTTTTAAATAACTTAAACAATTTTTTAATATAAGGTCTAAATTCAGAATCATCGCAAACATCTCCAACCTGAACAATACAATCAAATTCTTTAAAATGAATTTTTGGTTTTATACCATGTAAGTCACCGATTATTAAGATTTTCATTTTGTCAAATATTTTAAACAAGATTCAGAAAATTTCAAAATATCTTTAAAATCTTCTTTTTTAACTTTATTTTTAATTATCTCTTTAGAATTTTTAGGTAAATTAATTTCTTTCTTAAATTTCTCTTTAAATTTTTTTAATAATTCTATTTTTTTAAAATGTCCTTTATTAATTAACATTGCTCTAAGAAAAGTTTTAAAAAGATGATAACAAGCTTTTAATTTATAATTTTTATCATCTAAAGATTTCCTTAAACACCATATTAATTCAACAGAAAGCATTTCAAAAAGATGTCTTTTAGTTAATTCAAAATTTAAATTAACAAAGGGATTTTTACCAAATAAAATTTTTTTATTTTTATCTTCTTTTAAACTTTTAAATAAAAATAAATCATTAGGATAATATTGTATGTTTAATTCATTCATAGATAAAAGAATTAAAGTAATTTCAAATTTTGCTTTCCTTTTTCTTGTACTCGTTTCTCCAAAATCAAAAGCAATTTCTGAATATTTTTTTTCAAAATCAAAAATTACTTTTCTTAAATTTAAAAGTTCTTTAGGTGAAAAAACTTTTTGATTAAATACAAACATCAAATCAATATCATCAAAATTTTTAGAATATGTTGATGAACCAAATTGCACAATACTATAAAGTTTTAATTCCTTAGAACATTTCTTAACAAATTCATCTAAAATTTTTTGAATTTTCATACACTCTCAAAACAATTCTTCATTTAAAAATCTAATTAAAATAAAAAAATAAAAATAAAAATTTATAAACCTAACTTATTCTTCATCTTCTGAATCTTCTTCAGATTCTTCTTTTTCTTCTTCGTCTTCTGCCATTATTTAACCTCCGATTTAGTTAAAATCCTATGAACCAATTTCTTTTTTAAAGATAGCATTACACTAATAAATTAAGAAAAATTATAGCAAAGATTTAAAAGAGGAAATTAAGGATTCAACCTGGTCATAGTCCGTGGAAAAGCAATTGCATCTTTAATTGTGTCTAAACCGCAAATCCAAGAAATCATTCTCTCTACACCCAAGCCATACCCTCCATGAGGAATTGAACCATATCTTCGAGTATCAAAATAAAATTCATACTTTGAAAGATCTTCTCCTTGCTCTTTTAAATTTTCTTTAATAATTTCTAACCTTTCTTCTCTTTGGCTTCCACCAATTAATTCCCCATAACCTTCAGGACCAATCATATCAAAACCTAAAACAGTTTTTTTATCTTCAGGTTTTTTCAAAGTTTCAGGAGATTCTTTCATATAAAATGCTTTTACGACTTTTGGATAATCAGTAATAATAATTGGAGTATCATACAATTCACTTAATTTATCCTCTTCAATTGTTCTCAAATCTTTTCCCCAAACAACTTTCATTTTCTTTTTTTCTTTTAAAAATTTTAAAGCTTCATCATAAGTCATTCTAGGAAATTTTTTCTTAAGAGTTGCTTTCAAAGTTTTCAAATCTCTTTCTAAAATCTCTAAATCTTCTTTATTTTTTTCTAAAACTTTTTTAATAATATTTTTAGTTAATTCCTCTGCATCATCTTGCAATTCAGAAAATTTAGCCCAAGCAACTTCCATTTCAGCCATCCATAATTCAGAAAGATGTCTTGAAGTTTTTGACTTTTCAGCTCTAAAAGCAGGTTGAATTGTAAATATTTTTTCCAAAGCAAAAATTGCAGGTTCTGCATGAAGTTGCCATGTTTGAGAAAGATAAGCAGTTTTTCCATAATAATTAACTTCAAATAAAGTTGAACCACCTTCGCAAGAAGCACCTAAAATTTCAGGACTATGATACTCATAAAAACCTTTTTTTAACCAGTGTTCCCTAATTGCTTCTAAAACAGTAGACCTAATTTTCAAAATAGAAGTCATTTTCCGACTTCTCAACCAAAGATGTCTTCTATCTCCCAATAAATCTTCATTCAAATCTTTGTTAATAGGATAATCTTCAGCCAAATGAACTAAATTAAATTTACTCACCTGAATCTCAAAACCCGTCGGAGCTCTCTTATCTTCCTTAATATCTCCCTCCAACTCAACAGAACTTTCAATTTTTAATTTTTTAATTTCATCCCACTGAGATTCAAAATTCTCACGCTTTAAAACACACTGAATAATATTTGAAGAATCACGAAGAACAAGAAAATACATTTTATTACTTCCCCTCTCACGATAAACCCAACCTCGCACAGCTACTTTTCCAGAACTTTTTTCCATTGCTTGTTGAATTGAAATGAATTTTGTTTTTGTCATTTTATATCTTATTAATCTAAGTTTAAAATCTTTTCTTTATTTTATTTAAAAAATCATAAACTTTTTTAGCATATTCTTTATCAAATTTAGTTCCATAATACATTATTCCATTTCTGAAATATCTTAATTGATTTACAAATTGAACTTCTTTTTCATTAAAATTTAACTTTCTCATATAAGCCACTTCTGCCTCGTGAGCTCCAGCTCCTGAAGCACCAAAACCATTTAACAACATTTTTGCTCTTATCAAACTCAAAATAACATCATGGGACTCTTTAATAATTGTAGTTGAATTAATTTCATTAAATCCAATTTTCTCAACAATTTCATTAACCGATTTTAATATTTTATCAGAATCTTCTATTAAATCTCTGGCTCTGGATTTATCTACAAACTTTTTTCTCACAACCCCAATTTCTATAAACTCTTTAAAATCTTTTAAATTTTTCATAAACCAATCCTCCCAGCCAATACAATTCCATTAAAAATATTGCTCCTTAAATGTTTATGTATTTTATTAAAATCCTCATAAAAATTAATTCTTATTTCTTTTTTAAAAAACTTTTCAACTTTTGATAAATCTAATTTTTTTTCTTTACAACCAATAATCGCCAAATCAATGTCCGAATTTATTGTATCTTCACCATATGAATAACTTCCAAATAAAATAATAACAGAACCAGGAAACTTTTTTTCCAAAATATTAACAACATCAGATTCATAAATCATCTTCAAATTATCAACTCTTTTTAATTCCATAGCAAAATCATTATCTCTGTTTAACTCAATTAAATTTAAGTTCATTTTTTTATTTTTTTTATTTAAAATAAAACATTGTTTTTCTAATTTAATTAATGCATTTGCTATTGCAGTCGGAGAAACTTTTAATATTTTTGCTATTTCTCTTTGATTCAAACAACTTCCCATTTTAATACACAAAAGTCTAAAAATCTCGTTTTGCAATCTTGTAAACTTAAATTTATACTTATCCATAATAGTTTATAGGTATAAACTATAGTTTATAAACATTTTGGAGAGAAAGTTTGAATTAAAATGAATTTCATAAATTAGATAAAAAGTTAAGATTTTGGAATTATAACTTTTTTTAATTCTTACCTTAATCTAAATGCTAAAATTCAAATTAAAAGGCAAGAAAGAAAATTTAATCCAGTTACAATTTCAAGTAACAAATCAGAAACAATAATTAAAGCGTAAAGAAAAGATATAAGTGAACAAAAAGTCCAAACGATATAAGAAGAGATGTTTGCACTTTTCTTTCTTTTAAGTAAATCTTTTATTGTAGGAAGATATCCTATTGTTGCAACAATTCCAGTGCTTGCATAAAGAAAAGATAAAATTATTAATAAGGTATTCATTTTCTAAAGACTCAACTTTTTTCCATTGCTTGTTGAATTGATATAAATTTCATTTTAATTTTTCTTTTACACATACTACATCTTTATTTATACAAAAAAATCTTAGTTTATTTTGAATTAGTTGTTTCTTTCTAAGATTGTACCAAAAATCAATTTCTTCATCATTCACCTTAAACTTTTTTTTAATTTTCAGATTTGCAGATTTAAAAAGATTGTAAAAAGAACTCAAAAAATGTTCCAACATAATTTTAGAATTTTTAGTATTCAGTTTCATCCCTCCAACTTTCCAACTGGAATCTCCATACTTAATAATTCTAAAACCAATTTTCTTAAGTAATTTTGGTAATAAAATTCCACACTTAGAATTTCCTGTTTCAACACCCCCTAAAAATTGTTTGTCAATAGCCACATAATTAAAAAGACTCATTAAACAATTTTCAATTTTTTTAAGATTCCTAGGAGTAGGACTAAATTTGGTCTTAACCGAATAATTAATTAAAGAATATAACACTCCTTTATTTTTTAAAGTACCATAAACAGATTTTAAAGATTTGTCCATATCTGTGTGTTCAAATAAAGACAATGCAGTAACAGCATCTACTTTGCCACAATATTTCTTTAAATCATAAACATTCCCTTTCCTCAATTCTACAAAATATTTTTTTCCAAAACAATTTACATTAAAAGAGATAAAAGATTTTAAAATTTTTACATCATAAAACCTACAATTTTTTTCTTTAGCCCATCTTTTGAAAGAATAAATTGATCTTTTGATTGCATCTGCATTAATATCTATTCCTATAATTTTTGCATTATTCTTAAGAACGTTTAACTCAATATTTCTTCTTATTTGTGCACCTGTTCCACAACCCAAATCTAAAACAAAAGCATAAGGTCCAAGACTCTTAAATTTTTTTTCTACTTTTTTATTTAAAAATTTATCATCAGCTTCTTTTTTCTGAAAATCCAAATATTCATCTCCTTGGTAAAAAGTTTTCTTCATTTTAAGGACTCAACCTTTTTCTATCCCTTGGAAACAAAGTTGCTTCGCGAATATTATTTAAATTGCAAATTGCTTGAGTTAATCTTTCTAAACCAATACTCCAACCAGAATGCATTGGTGCACCATATTTAAATGAATCAACATACCATTTAAAATCTAATGGTTTTAATTTTTTTGATTTTAATTGTTTTATTAAAACATCTGGAATATGAACTCTTTGTCCTCCAGAAGAAATTTCAAAACCTCCATAAAGTGCATCAAATCCTCCTGAAATTAGTTTGTCTTTTGGCCAAATATAAAATGGTTTAAGATTAATAGGCCATTCATAAACAAAAACAATAGAATCTTTGAAAAGATCACAAAGTTTTCTCTCTGCTTCTGGATCAAAATCCTCACCACTTTTCATTTTAAAACCATTTTTATTCAATAACTTAATTGCTTCTTCATAAGTCAAATATTTTGCTTTTGGAATTTTTAAATTTAAACCAAGAATTTTAATTTCTTCTTTACAATATTCTAAAACTTTTTTAACAATAAACTGAATA
>CAYVGH010000023.1:6779-7656 GCA_964451185.1 Candidatus Woesearchaeota archaeon
AAGATATTTCATTATCTCTTTATCATCAACAAAAGCAACTTCAATATCCATTTGTCTAATTTCATTAATATGTCTTGAAGTATCGTGCTTTTCTGCTCTCCAAACAGGAGATGTTGAAAAAACTTTTTCTAAAGAAATAGCCATTAATTGTTTATACAACTGTGGCGACTGAGCAAGATATGCTTTTTTCCCAAAATAATTTACTTCAAATAAATCTGTTCCTCCTTCTGTAGAACAAGCAATAATTCCTGGAGGCTGAATTTCAATAAATTCTTTCTTATAAAAAAACTCCCTAAAAGAATTAATTATTACAGATTGAATTTTAAAAATTGCATTTACATTTTGTTTTCGAATATCTAAACTTCGCAAATCTAATCTTTTTGTTAAACTTGCATCAGAACTTTTTGAATTAATTTGAATTGGAAGTTCATCTGCTTTATTTAAAATTTTCAAATCTAAAACCTCAACCTCAACATCTTGGCGAGAAATATCTGCTTTTACATTTGCTTTTTTAACTTTACCTTCAACTTCAACAACAGATTCAAAACTCAACCCTAAAATTTTTTTTAGAATTTTCTCATCTTTAACAACACATTGAACAATTCCAGTTACATCTCGCAACAATAAAAACTTCAACTTTGCTAAATCACGAACATCATAAACCCATGCTTTTAGTAAAACATTTTCACCTGATTTTAAATCTTTAATATAATTCCGCTTCATATTTTATTAAAATAATTAGGGTTTAATAAATTATTGTTCAGAAAATTAACTTTTATTTAATCTTATTATAAGCTCTTTCCCAATCTTTAAAAGTTGGAACATAAGTTTTAGAAGAATCTTGAATATCCATTAATTCTTTTATTTGATAATCTTC
>CAYVGH010000024.1:0-7416 GCA_964451185.1 Candidatus Woesearchaeota archaeon
GAATTTATAAAATTAGATAAATTAGATGGGGGCAAGCTTTTATCTGATGGGATTTTATATTCCTTAATTTTAAGATTAAGAGGTATTTCTATAATTAAATCAATATTAAGCAATAAAAAATATTCCAAAAAAGAATTTAAAAAAGGGTTAGTGAAAATTATTTCTAATGAAGAATATGAAAAAGTTTATAATGTTTACACTTCTGTTAAAGATGACAAAAAAATAAAAGCAGACATTAAAATTTCTGTTGCAGAAAAATTATTGGATTTGCTTAAAAAAGAAATTAAAAAATTAGGGAAAAAATAAAATGACAAGTTCAAAAGATCTTTTAGAAAATTTTGGCCAGCCATCTTTTTCACACTAAAACTAAAAAAATGACTAACAGAAAAAAGAGGCTTAAAAAAGGAATAAAATCCTTAAAAGAACAAATTGAATTACATGAGGAGAAAAAAGAAAAAGCCCGTGAAAAAGGCAAAATAGAATTAGAAGGATATTATAAAAGGGAACTTAAAGAATTAGAATTTCAAAAGCAAAAGAAAATAAGATTATTAAAAAAGTAAATTATTTACAAATCCAAATGGAATAAATTTTGTGTTTAATTTCTTTTTTTATCTTTAATCCAGAATTTAAAATTAATTTTTCCATTCCTATTTTTTTATAATTTTTAAAATTCTTGTAATGTCCAGCAAGAATTTCATCAAAAGAAATAAGCTTTTTGTAAAAAATATTTTTTGGCAAAATTAAATCAATCAGAATTATTTTTTTAGAAATTTTTTTCATATTTTCTAAAGTTTTAATTTGAGTTGCATAATTCATAGAATGCAAACTAAACATAGCAATAGAATAATCAAAATTTCCAATTATATTTTTAGAATTAATTGTTTTAAATTCTAAATTATCTTTTTTAGAAACATTTAGTTTTTTAATATCAATTCCTAAACCATAATTAATTTTTTTAGATAAATAATTCAATAATTTTCCTTTTCCACAACCAATATCAATTACTTTAGAATTTTTAGGAATTAAATTGTAAATTTGTTTTCTAATCTTGTTTTTCATTACATTTAAACAATAAGAAAATATATAAACTTATTTCTTTTCTTAATTTTATGAAATTTAAAAACCCACTAAATAATAAACTTAAAGAAAAAATTAAAAGCGACGACAAAATAATGGCTGTGATTGTGTTTGGCTCTTATGCCAGACAGGAAAATTACAATGATATTGATGTTTGTTTAGTATTGGATAAAAAATACAGCAATTTGTTAATGTCTAAAAAAAGATTAGAATATTCTTGTTTTTCAGATAAATTTGATTTCCATATTTTTCAGCAACTTCCAATTTATATAAGAACAAGAATTTTAAAAGAAGGCAAAATAATTTTATCTAAAGATTTGGAATTTTTATATGAATTAGCTTTTTCAACAATTAAAGAATTTGAGTTTTATAAAAAAATATATTATAATTATTTAAACACAATTAAAATAAAATAAAGACCCCTTTAATTATGAAGATAATTTTTAATGTTATAGACAAGACAGGGAGAAAAATAAGAATGACTAATTGGAATTGGGAGCATATAATTAGAAGACATCCTGAAATATCTTCAGAAAAAGATAAAATAATTGAGACTTTAGAAAAACCAGATAAAATTACTCTTTCTACTCGTGATGAAGATGTTAGATATTATTATAAATATTATAAACACATATCACACAAATATAAATTTTTAAGGGTTATAGTAAAACATTTAAATGGAGAAGGGTTTGTAATTTCAGCACAATTTATATCCAAAATAAATCAAAGCAAATAAAATGAAAGAATCAATTGATATATATTATGATGAGGAAGGAGATTTTTTAGAAGTGTCTTTTGGGGCTCCTCCTGAAACAGAATATACTGAAGACTTAGATAATCAAGAAGTGTTCATCACAAGAGATAGGAAAACAAATGAAATTAAAAGCATAGGAATTATGGCTTTTAAAAAAAGAATGAATGTTCTCAAAGAAGTTTTAAAAAAATTCAGCATTAAAATGCCTCTGGAAGTCAGTATTTCAAATTAAAAAAAATTACTCTTTTTCATCAATCAATTTCTTATCAACCATAATTAAAACTTCGCCTTCTCCAACTTTCTTTTCTAATCCATATTTTTTAGCATCTGCAATATTTCCAATAATTAAATATTTTCCTTCTTCTTTATTGTCATAAATTCCATTACAAGCACACGCAACACATTGCATATCCTTTGGAGTAATTTCATAAATACTATTACAACTTGCAATCATACACATCATATCTTTTGGTGTTATTTCTTTGATTTTATATCTTGTCATTTTATGTTTATTCTTATTTAATATGATTAGGAGATAATAATTTTTCTCTAGTCTTGCCTATCATCAATAATTCTCTTATCAATTTTTATCATAACTTCATTGGCCCCAACTTTTTTTTCAAGTCCAAGAGCTTTTAATTCTTCTCCCACAACTTTCTCTCCAATAATATAATAATCTTTACCTTTTTTGTTATAGATTGCCGGACAACTAAGTAAAGCGCACATCATTTCTTTGGGAGTAATTTCATAAATTGCAGGACAAGCAGCAGCTATACATCTCATTTCCTTTGGGGTTATTTCTCTAATTTTATAGTCCATTTTACTTAATATTAATAAGAAAGAGTTTTATATAGAACTTTTCCTTAAAAACTACCCAAAAATTAAAAAAATCAATAGAAATCTTTAAAAAACAAAGAAAACTAACAATTTAATGAAAGAAATAAAATTAAAACAAAATGATTTAAAACTTTTAGCTTATTTATATCACAATGCAAGAGAATCCTCCACAAAAATAGCAAAAGAATTAAATTTAACCAGAGAACAAATTAATTATAAAATTCAGAAATTTGAATCTCAAGGATTAATCAAAGGATATATCCCGCTTATTAATTATGCAAAATTTAATTATCCGCATCAAATTATTTTATTATTAAAATTCTCAAATAATTCAAAAATTCAAGAGTTTAAAAAAAATCACAAACAAGATAAAAATAGAATTTTACATGGAGAACTTCTCTCAAAATATGATTTTTTCATGGTTCTTGTTTTTCAAAACCCAAAACAAAGAAATGATTATATTTTTTCCTTATTACATAAAAACAAAGAAATAATAGACTACCTTATTTTAGAACCACATCACTTGGAAAATTACCCTCTTAAATTTGCAGGGATTTCTAAAAAAGAACCACATTTAATAATTGAATATAAAAAACCAGAAATAAAGATTGATGAAAAAGAAAAACAAATTTTAAAAATCCTTTCAAAAAATGCAAAAGCAAGAATAATTGACATTGCAAAACAAACAAATTTATCAGCAGAACTTGTTGTTTACAAATTAAAGAGATTAAAAAAAGAAAAAGCATTTTTAGGTGCAAGAGCTTATTTTGATATGGAAAAATTAGGATATTTTTATACTTTAATTTTTCTAACTTTTACTAATTTTTCAAAAGACATTCAAGAAAAACTCAAACATTTTGCTAAAACAAATCAGCATGTAGAAAATCTTTCATTAATGTTGGGCAAACCAAATGCATACGTTCAAATTTTTCATAAAGAAGAATCTGAACTAAGAAAAGTTTTAGAAAACCTCAAAGAAATTTTTAAACAAGAATCATTTACCTCAGAAATTATTCCATTAAAAAAAGAAGGTGAGAATGTTAATGCCTTGCCTTTTTTATAATAGAAAGATTTAAATATCATGTAAGACACGCCTTACTATGGTAAACATGGATATAATTAAGATGAGTTCAAAAGGACAAATAGTAATTCCAGCGAGGATGAGAGAAAATCTGAATGAAGGCGAAGAGTTTGTAATTTTAATGGATGAAGATAGATTTATTCTTAAAAAGGCAGAAAAGTTAAGTGAAAAAATGAGAGAAGATTTAGAATTTGCCAGAAGAACAGAAGAAGCATATCAAAGAATTGAAAATGGTGAAGGGATTGAGATGGATTTTGATGATTTCATTGAAGAAATGAAAAAATGGTAAGGGTTGTTTTTGAAAAGGGGTTTCAAATTATTTTTTCTAAACTTAAAGATTCTTTATTGAAAACAAAAATATTAAAACAAGTAGAGAAAATAAAATTAAATCCAGAATTGCACCGCTCGGTGTACCCCAAATTACAGAATAAAGGGGCAAAACCAATGAGTTATTGGAGAAAAGGAACTCGAGAATTATATCTTAAACCATTTAGACTTTCTTATGTTTATTTGCTTAATGAAGATAAAGTTTATATTTTAGATTTATATCACAAAAAGAAACAATAAAGACAACCAATTTTCCATAAAAAATAAATTTATAAAGTTCTTTTGTTAACCTAAAACATGAAAAAACAAATTATATTAATTTTATTTTTAGGATTATTAGTTTTCCCTTTAATCTCAGCTGTGCAAGTTGATATGAACAATAATTCTAAACAAGGAGAAACTTTAATTGTAAAAATATCTGGAAATTTCTTAGAGCCAGTTTTAAAAGAGAATATTTATTTTTATAGGGATTATGCACAAGTTCCTTTTGAATTTGATTTATTAAAAATTCAAGAAGATTATTATTTTTCTACCTCAACTTTGGGAAAACAAGCTGGAAATTATTCGATTGTAATTAAAGATTCAAAATATTATATTGCATGCGGAGAGATAAGTAAAAAAGATATTATAACAAATTTTTTAATAAAAAATGAATCTGCTGATTTTTCTGTAACTCTTGGAATTTTAATTGTAAATAAATCTTTTTCATTAGAAATTCAAAATTTAAAAGATGAAGAATTAATAATTTATATAAATAAAAATTCTTCTCAAGAAAAACAAGAAGAACCTTCTGGTTTTTTCTCTTTTTTATTTGGAAATAAAGAAGAATCACATTTAGAAGGAGAATCAATTATTTTAAAGGCAGGAGAAACAAAACAAGTTGAATTAGAATTTAAGGATATTCTTCAACCAACATTTAAAAATATTGAATTAAAAACAGAAAATTTTACTCAAAATATTTTAGTTTATGCTTTAGCCACAGGTAAAGAAGAAAAATTAGAAATAAAGAATATAAAATTTGAATTAAATAATCTTAATATTTCAATGTCTACAAATTCAAGCAAAACCAAATTTTTATATTTAAATAATATTGGAACATCTAATCTAGAAAATGTTAGTTTAATTATTTCAGATTCTTTAAAAGATTATATTAAAATTGAGCCTGAATTTCTTGAAGAATTTGAAGCAAACAAATCTAAAAGAATAACCTTGAATATCTCTTCAAAAGATGAAGAAGAAATAATTAACGGAACAATTAAAGCTATCTCAAATAATACTTTTTCTTATATTAATATTTCTTTGAATATTACTAAAGGAATTATTCTTGAAGATAATCAAACAGAAAATAATAAACCCATAATCGCTCAAACATGTGCAGAAAAGAATGGAACAATTTGCAAAGAAAGTGAAAAATGTAGCATAGAAACAGAATATGCTGCAGATGGGAATTGTTGTCTTAGTGAATGTATTGAAAAGAAGAAAAGTTCAATAGGCAAAACAATTGCCTGGATATTAATAATTATTTTTATAGGGATATATGTTTGGTTTTATTTTAAAAAATATAAAAAAACAAAAAGCAAAACTAATTTATTAAAAATAGCAGAAGGGAAAAAAGAAAAATAATTGTTCTTAATTTAAGAAGAGTAACAAATAGAAAAGTTTATAAAGTTGTAATATTTTAAATTTTTATGACATTAGAAAGAATAACTTGGGGGAAAATTAGTAATTTAATTGAAGAGAATAAAGTAGAAGAAATTGGAAAAGCATATTTTAAAAAAAATTTTCGTTCAAGATTAAAATTTGAAACACCTGAAGAAATAAGAATAATTAAAGTTGATAAAGAACTTTTTAATCAAGGAGCTTGTTTTTTAGAACATGTAGATCGTCTTTTAAAAAAGGATGGAATGTATTTAGCAAAAACAAATTGGAAGTTAAATTCTAAAAAAATAAAGGGAATTATTTACAAAGAAAAATCTAACCAATAAATAATCACTCTTTCTTCTCAACATCAACACCCAATTCCTTTAATTTCCTTTGCATTTTAATATTTTGAACTTGCAAAACCTTTGCTATTTCATCATACTGGTGAAGTCTTCTGGCAATTTCACTTAAAATATCACTCCAACCATTGTTTGTAAGTTCAACTAATTCTGGGGAAATAACTTCTATGTGTGCTGGAGGATACTTAAACATTAACATTGCAAGATGAGAAATTGTTTCAACTTCTACTTCAATTTCTGCAAAAGTTGTGTAAAAATCTTTTTGATCTTTCATTAAAATTGGCTCATTTATCTTCTTATTAACAACTTTGACGCCTCTTTCTTCGCTTATTTTTTTTATTATTTCACCTAAAGTTTTTGTTAAATGTTCTGGTGGTTTGCCAATTACATCTAAAACAAATAATGCTTTCACTACTTCATTTTTTTTATTGGAACTCATTTTTATATTCTTTTTTTCTTATTTTTCCTTTTAATAAAAATAATATTAATAACAAAACACAAAATCCAATTAATCCATACTTTATATAATTATCTTTATTTTGTTCTAAAGAATTTTCATTTTTTGTATCTTCAGCATCAGGGTTTGTATTTAAAATTACTTCGCCTGTTTCTTTATTTGAAATATTTAATTGTTCATTAAGATTAATTTCTGAATCTGTTTCATTTCCTTGGTTTGTTTCATTTTGTTCAGGATTAAAAGTTTCGTTTGATTTAGAAATTGAATAATTTGAAAAAATTTCTGATTTGCCAGAAGAATCTCTTATTTTAATTTCAATTTCTGCACTTTCAAAATCTTTAGTAATGTTCATTGAAAACTCTTTTTCTTCATTAGGATTAATCACATCATCAATCCAACGATAAGTAGATTGCCATGTATCTTCATTGAGAATTTGTGCAATTCTATTTCCCCCAGAAAGAACATCAATTTTCACATCATAAACACCAGAATCAAAATTAATTAATTTTATCTTAAAAACAAATTCTTGCCCCAAATTAACTTCTGGTGGATAATTTACTTCAATACTTGGTTCAAGGATTTCATTTTCAGGAGGATTATTTATTTGATTGTTTTCTTCTTCAGTATTTGTTTCGTTATTTTCATTTGTTTCATTAGATGTTTCATTAGATGTTTCATTAGATGTTTCATTAGATGTTTCATTATTTTCACTTTCAACTAATTCTCCAACACATGCAAGCCCTTCAGCCTTAATGTCAGCCAATTTTGTTTCTCCAATTCCACTTACATTTATTAAATCATCGATACATAAAAAAGGACGGGCATCAATTATTTTTTGGGCAGTTGCTGGTCCAACCCATTTTATTTCATCCAATCCTGCTAG
>CAYVGH010000025.1:0-7317 GCA_964451185.1 Candidatus Woesearchaeota archaeon
CAAAAGCAAATAGGAAATTTGTATTAACCATTTTAAAGATATAAAATGGCAAGAGCAGATAGTGAAAGAAGAAATAAGAGAAAAGATAAAAAAAGAGAAAAAAAGAGGCATCCCTATAAAAAAGGGGGAAGAGAAAGAATTAGGAAAAAGTAGGGTTACCTCATTCATTCAAATTAAATCTGAAACTAATTCAAACAAAACTTAAAAAAATAATATATGCTAAAAATATAAAATACATAAAAAGTAAAAATATGCCTTGTTTTTTTGTTAGTTTTTCTTCTTCTGCAAAAAAGTAAAGAAGTATTATTGTTGCTCCTAATAATCCTAAAATTATTTCTAAATATTCAAAACCAATTTTAACAGAGCCAACAAAAACACTATAAATTAAAAGAGGTAAACCAAGACCAACAAAAATATCAAAAATATTTGAACCAAAAACATTTGATACAGCATCATCTAAATCTCCTTTTCGTGCATTTGATATTGAAATTACAGCATCAGGAACAGAAGTTGCAGCAGCAGTTATTGTAAAAGCAATTATTATTGGAGAAATATTTAAAATTTCAGAAAGATTTATTGAAGACATTGTTAAAAAATAAGTAACAACTCCAATTCCTCCCATTGTTAATAAAAATATTACAATTTCTCTTAATATTTTTATATTGTTATCTTTTTTCTTATTTTCTCTTCTGTATCTCCTACTATGAATTACAATTTCTCTAACATAAATTAAATAAATCAACAAGAAGATTATTGCAATCATCATCCCCCAAACTTTAAAATATATTAAAGTAACTAAAAGTGCAAAAACAGCAATAATATAAAACATGGCATCTCTACTAATAACTTTTTTACTAACTTTAAATGCAACAGGCGCAACTAAAACACAAATTCCTGGAATAATTAATAAATTAAATAAAGCAGAACCCGCAATTGTCCCAATCCCAACTTCAAATTTTTTAAAAAAAACTACTGCAAATAACGCAACAAGTAACTCAGGCAAAGAACTTGCAATTGCATCAAAAGTAGCGCCTTTTACAGACCGAGGCAAATTAAGATAATCTCCTATTTTTGACGAACTCTTTGCAAAAATATTCCCAATATAAAAAATAAGCACACTAGCAAGAAGGATTATTATTATATTTATTATTAAATCCATTTTTTCCTCTTTTATTATTTATATAAAAATTCTTATTTAAATGTTTTTAATTATTAGAATTTTAAAATAGTTTTATAAATTCTTTTCTCTGCATTATTTTATGTATAAAATAATATTTTTAATTTGTTTGGCAATAATCTGGATTAGTTTTGCAGTTGTCCAAGATTTAAGAAAACGAGAAATTGCAAATTGGCTTAATTTTTCTTTGATAATTTTTGCAATTGGTTTTAGATTTTTTTATTGTTTGTTTAGTGAACAAGGTTTTGGGTTTTTTTATCAAGGGTTAATTGGGTTTGGAATTTTTTTTGTTCTTGGAAATCTTTTATATTATGGAAGAATGTTTGCAGGAGGTGATGCAAAATTGTTTTTTGCTTTAGGAGCTGTTCTTCCTTTTTCAATAATATTTGCTGTTAATTTAAATATTTTTATTTTATTTTTATTTTTGTTCCTTTTTGCAGGAGGTGTTTATGGTCTTTTTTCAGCTGGTTTTTTAATTTCTAAAAATTTTAAAAAATTTAAAAAAGAATTTTCAAAACAATTTAAACATAACAAGAAATTATTTCTTTTCACAATTTTTTTAGGTTTAATTTTTATGCTCTTTGGCTTTGTTAATTTTTTTATATTTTATTTTGGAATTTTATTTTTTATTTTTCCATATCTTTATTTATGCGCTAAAAGTGTAGATGAAGTTTGTATGATAAAAAAAATTTCCCCTAAAAATTTAACACAAGGTGATTGGCTTTACAAAGATGTTAAAGTTGGAAATAAAATTATTAAAAAAAATTGGGATGGCTTGACTAAAAAAGAAATTAATTTTTTTCAAATTATAAAAATTGTTTTAATAAGACAAGGAATTCGTTTTAGCCCTTTATTTTTAGTTAGTTTTTTAGTTTTAGTTTATGTTTGGTTTAAGCACACTTCAATTTTAATTTGAGCCCAATTTTATGGAATCCTTTTTGGAAGCCAAGTACTGCCTCGTTAAAATTCCTGGCATACCTTTGGGCATGACTCAATCGTGTTGAGCCTCAAGAACTTCTTATTTAAGGGATTTTTTTAGGCAACCAGGTATTTTTATCTGTTATTTCTTCTTTAGGTTCTTTTGGTTCTTTTTTTATTTCAGGTGCTGAAAGAATTTTTTCTTTGGTTTTTGCAAGCTCTTCTGGTGTTGTTTTTTTCCTTTTTGTTTCAAGAGCATCCCCATAAACAGGAATTATATTAATTATTCCATGGCCAAATATATTTCCATTTTCAATTAAAACATCTTTTGGTTTTAGTGTTGTTTTTATTTTTTCTTTAATTTGTTTTGCTAATTCTTCTGCTTCTAGAGGAATTATGTCTGAATGTTTTTTAGGAATTATTATTGTGTGTCCTTCTGAAAGGGGATTAAGTTCAAGAATTGCAATTGATTTTTCATTTTCATCTAATCTTGTTGACGGAATTTCTCCTTTAATAATTGAACAAAAAATACATTGTTGTGCTGGAGTTTCTGTATTTTCTTTTATTAATTTATTTTGTTTTAAAAACTCAGTTAATTGTTTGTCGTCCATAGATTCAATCCGCTGAATTGCAGAGGATTTTTTTTCTTCTGGAAAAGTTGTTTCAATTTGCTCTATTACTTGTTTTTTAATTTGCTCTATTTGTTCTGGGGATAATGCCATGTTAAGAATTAAATTAATTAGTTAATAAATTTGTTGGTAGTATTTTTATAATTTGTTTAATAAATTTATGCAATTTTTCTCATATCAATAATTTGAACTGATTGCACATTTTCAATATTTTTAAATGATTCTTCTACTTTTTCAAGCTCTTTTTCCTCTGGCCATTCAAAAAAAGAAATTATTGCTTTTAATCCAAATGCAATTTCTTCTATTTTATATTCTCTATTTTTTCCACCTTGTTTTTCAACAATTTCTTTTGCTTGTTTTTCAATTTCTTCTAAATTAACATCTGGAGAAGTTGGCATTATTTTTATTTTGATTCCTGATATTCCTGTCATTGTTTTTTGTATTGAAAGGAGTTTATAAAATTATGGAATTTTACAATCATAATGCTTATAAAATAAAACAAGAAATTTTCTAATATAAATTTTAAAATAATAAAACCCCAAAAATTTATAAACAAGCTTTATTTTTTTAATGTATGGATATTAATTATGAAAAGGTTTTAGAAAAAATATCTAGAATCTCTGGATTAGATAAAGAAGAAGTTAGTAGGAAAATTGAAGCAAAAAAGGCTAAACTTTCTGATTTAATTACTTCTGAAGGTGCTGCACAAATTGTTGCTGCTGAATTAGGAATAGATTTTGAAAATGAGAAATTAAAAATTAATGAATTATTACCTAGCATGAGAAAAGTCAGTATTATTGGTGAAATCATTAATTTATCTCCAGTAAGAACTTTTAAAAATTCAAAAGGGGAAGAAGGCAAAGTTGCTAATTTAATAATTGCAGATGATACTTCAAATATTAAAGTTGTTTTATGGGATATAGCCCATATTTCTTTAATTGAAAAAGGAGAATTAAAACAAGGAGTTGCTGTTGAAATAAAGAATGCCAGCATGAGAAATAATGAATTGCATTTAGGAAGTTTTTCTGAATTAAAGAAAGTTAATAAAGTTTTTGAAAAACTTATGAAAGAAAAAATTATTCAGGAAAAAAATATTTCTGATTTTAAAATTTCTGATAATGTTAAACTAAGGGCTTTTATTGTTCAAAGTTTTGAGCCAAGATTTTTTAATGTATGTCCTGAATGCAAAAAAAAAGTAGTTCCAGAAGGAGAAAATTTTATTTGTGCAACACATGGTAAAATTGTTCCAGAAAGAAGAGCTTTAATAAATCTTGTTTTAGACGATGGAACAGCAACAATCCGTACTGTTTTATTTCACAATATTTTATCAGATTTAGGTCTTAAGGATTTAGATGATGTTGAAAAATTAATTCATCAAAGAGAAGATTTACTTGGAAAAGAAATGATTTTTTCAGGGCAAGTTAGAAATAATAAATTCTTTAATGAGCCTGAATTTATTGTTGATGATGTTATTGAAGTTAATGTTGATGAGTTAGTTGAGAAGTTGGAGAAGGGTTAAATTTAAAATCCCTTTTTATTTATTTTTTATATGTTAATAAAAACTCATTTAATTATCACATTATTTTTTGTTTTGCTTTTGTTGCCTTTTGTTTCTCATAAAATTGTTTTTATTCTTCTTGCTTTGCTTGCAACTTATGTTCCTGATATTGATACTAAAAATTCTAAATTAGGTAAAAAGAAAATTTTTAGGCCTTTGCAAATTTTTATGAAACATCGGGGGTTTTTTCATAGTTTTACATTTTTATTTTTAATAACTTTGATTTTTGTAATTTTTGTTCCAATATTTGCTCTTGGTTTTTTCCTTGGATATTCTTCACATTTATTAGCAGATGGTTTTACTTTAGAAGGAATAATGCCTTTTTATCCTTGGAAAAGAAAAATTTTTGGAAGAATTAGAACTGGAAGTCAAAAAGAATCTATCATTCTTGTAACCTTTTTAATTTTAGATGTATTGTTGGTTCTGAGATATATACTTGCGAGTTAAATAATCTTTATAAAGGAAAAGAATGTTTTATTTTTATGGTTGAAAATAAAAAAGAAAAAAAACAAATTAAAAAAGCTGTTTCTGGGTCTTCTGCAAAGAGCGAAGATTTAGAAAAATCTTCTGGGGAAGAGGAAAAAACTGAATCTAAAAAAGAGAAAGTTGTGAAAGAACCAGAGTTAATGGATTTGCCAGGGATTGGTCCTGCTGTTGCTGCAAAGCTTGAGAATGCAGGAATTCTTGATTTAATGTCTCTGGCTGTTTCAAGTCCAGCTACTATTTCAGATGCTTCAGGAATTAGTCCTGCTGTTGCAAGAAAAGCAATTCAAGCTGCACGAACAATGTTGGATTTGGGTTTTCAAGATGGATTGGAATATGCGAAAAGAAGATCTAATGTTGCTTATATTACAACTGGAAGTGAGAATTTTAATGAGCTTCTTGGGGGAAAGGGTGTTGAGAGTAGGGCAATTACAGAAGCGTTTGGGGCTTATGGTTCTGGTAAAACTCAGTTAGGTTCAACTCTCGCTGTGAATGTTCAATTACCTTTGGAAAAAGGAGGTGTAGGTGGAAAGTGTGTTTTTATTGATACAGAAGGAACTTTTAGACCTGTAAGAATTAAACAAATTGCAGAAGCAATTGGAGCTAATCCAGAGAAAGTTTTGAAAAATATTTTTGTTGCTCGTGCTTTTAATTCAGACCACCAGATTTTATTATTAGAAAAAGTTTCAGAAATGATTAAAGCAGGAGAGCCAATTAAATTAATGATTATTGATTCTTTAACAGCACATTTTAGAGCTGAATACGCTGGGAGAGGGCAATTGGCAGATAGACAACAAAAATTAAATCGGTATTTACATGATTTAATGAAAGTAGCAGAGACATATAATCTTGCTGTTTATGTGACTAATCAAGTTATGGCAAATCCCGCACAAATGTTTGGAGATCCTACGACGCCGATTGGAGGGAATATTTTAGGACATGCTTCAACATATAGATTATATTTAAGAAGAGGTAAACAAGGTTCAAGAGTTGCAAAATTAATTGATTCTCCTAATTTGACTGATAATGAATGTGTTTATTTGGTAAGTGATGCAGGAGTTGTTGATAAGATTTAGGAGGGGAGATAAAAATTTAGATTCACTTACAGAAGCGTTTGATAAACTTACCTTGATTTCTGTTCATGATACTTTATCAAATAAAAATAATCATGTTAATCAACTTTCATTTGTGATAATGGATAAAAAAGATGAAGAAGATGCTCTTAAATTTTTTGAAACATTCAAAGAAAAATATAATAAAAAATTAAATTATAAATTTAAAGAAGGATTTTGTTATTTTTCATTAGAAGATAATTTATAACAAGAATCTTTTGCTTTATAATCACTTCACTAATTCCTTTTCATCAAACCACAACTTGATTTCTCTTTCTGCTGATTCTGTTGAATCAGATGCATGAATAACTGTTTCATGGCAATTTGTTTTTGAATGGATTTTTCCGTATTTGCCCCTGATAGTTTGTGATTCGCATTCATCTGGATTTGTTTTTCCAACAGCGTCCCTTATTTTTTGAATTGCATTTTCTCCTTGATAAACAATTGCAACAACATTTTCTTGATTATGTAATTCTCCTGTAATATGTTTTATTAATTCTTCAAAAAAGGGTTTATCTTTGTGTTCTCCATAATGTTGAACTGCAAGTTCTCGTTGGACATTTACAAGTTTCAAACCAATCATTTTTAAATTCAAATTATACAAATCATTAATTATATTTCCTGCTAAATGTTTTACCATTGCATCTGGTTTTACTTTTAATATTAGAGGTTCTCTAGTTCAATTATTTGATTTATTCTTTAAAAATTATTTACTTCAAAATTCTAAAAAGATGTTTTGAGTATAATTTTTTAGAAAATTTTTTCAAAACCAAAAAAAAAAACATTTATAAACCTTTTTTCTTTATATAAAATATAAAAGATGGTGAATAAAAAGTTCCTTGTTTTTTTCTATTTTTGTAATTGTTTTAGTTTTTGCTCTTTCATTTGTTTCAACATATTTTATTGATAGTGGAGACCCTATTCAAAATGTTACTGGTTGCGGAGTGTTAAATACTTCTGGAGCAGTTTATACTTTGAACCAATCCATTGATTCTGGAGCAGACGGAGATTGCCTAATCATTGCCAACGAAAGCATGATTATTGATTGTGCGGACAACAATATAACTTTTGGGAATGAGACAGGAGGAAACGGAATCTTAAACATAAACGAAGCCACAGGAGCGGGTTACACTAACATAACTATTAAAAATTGCAACTTTTTAGACAACACAACAGCATTCAACACCACTGCAATTATCTTTGGAGAAAACTCATCAGACGCAACAATTTTCAACAATACAATCACAACCACCGGAGAAGAAGTCGGCGGAATGTTCTTTGACATAAATTTAACAAACTCAAACATAAGTTCAAATACACTCATTATTTCTGGAAATAGTTCCATAGGAATTACACTAATGGCTGGTTTAGACACAGTCATAGACTCAAATAATATAACAACAGAAGGTTATGATTCTTTTGGAATTTATTTTAATCTAT
>CAYVGH010000026.1:0-5121 GCA_964451185.1 Candidatus Woesearchaeota archaeon
AGATTAAATTTTTCTTCTTCTTTTTTTAATTCGTTTAAAATAAATTTTTTATTTAATTTATAGTCAGAATAAATTTTAAAAACAGGTTCTGTGATTTTTACAATTGAATTAATGTTTAATTTTTTTGCATATCTCACAGCCCTTCTTATTAGTCTTCTTAAAACATAACCTTGTTCTGTGTTGTTAGGAGTTATTCCTTCTGAAATTATAAAAACAGATGCTTTAATGTGGTCTGCAATAATTCTCATTGATTTTTCATTTCCTTTATATTTTTTTCCAGACATTTCTTCTATTTTTTCAATTATTGGTTTAAAACATTCTGTTAAATAATTATCCTCTAAATTATTTAATATTGCAAGAGTTCTTTCGACTCCCATTCCTGTGTCAATGTTTTTTTGTTTTGCTGGGTTGTATTTTCCTTTAGAATCTTTTTCATATTCCATAAAAACATTATTCCAAATTTCTACCCATTTATGACTTTCTTCTCCTTTATTTTGTTCTTCTAAATTTGTGCTCTCGGTTGCTAATGAAGAATAGTTTGGATTAAATTTTTTTGGAACTGGTTTTTTTGATCTCCAGTAAAATATTTCTGTGTCAGGCCCACAAGGGCCTACTTTTCCTGTTGGCCCCCACCAATTATCTTCCATCTCAAGAGGGGTAATTTTTTCCTCGGGAATTTTCAAATTTTCCCATATTTTTTTTGAATCAGAATCTCTAGCAGCTTTTTCCTTGTTTCCAGCAAAGATTGTTACTGCTAATTTCTTTTTTAAGAGACCCAACCATTTTTTTGATGTTAAGAATTCAAAACTATATTCAATTGATTCTTTTTTCCAATAATCTCCTAAACTCCAATTTCCTAGCATTTCAAAGAAAGTGTGGTGGGTAGTGTCTCCTACTTCTTCTATATCTCCTGTTCTAATACATTTTTGTATATTAACTAATTTTTTTCCTTGAGGGTGTTTTTGTCCTAGTAAAAAAGGAACTAAAGGTTGCATTCCTGCAGAAATAAATAAAGTTGTCGGGTCGTTATCAGGAATTAAAGAAGAATTTGGAATTTCTTTGTGTTTTTTTAATTTGAAAAATTCAATGTATTTTTTAATTAATTCTTTTCTTTTCATTTAAATATTAAGAAATAAGGTTTTAAAAATTTATTATTCTAAATTTTTCAACTTCTTTTGAATTTCTTGCAATTGAGATTCTAAATTATTTTTATTTTTTATAACTTTTTCTAAAAATTTTTCTTTTTTAGTTTCTGTTTTATTCCCATTTATCCTTTTTGAAATTTGTGATTTTGGAAGGGTTTGTTCAAATCTTTTAATCTCTGCTCTTGTTTCTTTTAATTTTTTTAATAATTTTATTTTGGATTTTAATTCTTGCATTCTTAAAAATTTATAATTTTTTATTATTTGCAATATTTTTATTAAATTAATTTCTATAGAAAGAATTTCTTTTTTTGATTGAGTTAGTTCACTACAACTTAATTTTATATAGACTAAATTTTCTTCTTTTGACTTTGTTTTCATTCTACTTTAGAAAAAATATCTTCTTCTATTTTTTCCATTTGATTTTTAATTTTCTGTATTTCAGATTCCCAATTAGTTAATTCAGTTTCTTCTTTTTCTTTTAATTGTTTTACTTCTGTGAATATTTTTTCTATTTCTGAAATTTTTTCTTTTGTTTTTTTTAAAGTTTTTAAACTTTCTTCAAATTTATCAATTCTTATAAAAATAGGTTCTGTTGGTTTTATTTCTAAAGGGGGTGCAATCTCATGTTTTAAAGGGGGCATCATTTGTTCTTCAACAAAATCATTTGCTTCATTTTCCTCTTTTTCCCCATAAATAGATTCCTTGATGCTGTCTTGAGATAATTTATTTCCTAAAGAATTTGATGGAAAACTTGGTAGTTTAGGTAGGTGTAATTCTGCAGGAAGATTGTCTAATTTTGGAAGTTCAATTGACTTTTCCTTGTGCTTTGGAAATTTGTTTTTTTCCTCTTTTTTTTTAAATAAACCCATTATATGTTTCCAATATAGTATTTTTTAATATATATAACTAACAATCTAAGTTTAAAAACTTATTGTTAATATAATTTATAACTTCAAATAAAATTGAAATAAACACAAAAAAATTTAAAAAATAAAACCGAAAAGTATTTAAAAAAATTTTTTTTAATAAACAGATGTTAAACAACTTTCTTAAAGAGGTAATTGTTTATTTAGGAGGAATTCCAGCAGAACAAATTGTAGATTTATTAAACACAAAAAAATATATTAATGAATTTTTAATTGCAAAAAAAATGGATTTAACAGTAAATCAGACGAGGAATATTCTATATAAAATTTCTGATAAGGGTTTAGTTTCTTCTATAAGAAAAAAAGACAAGAAAAAAGGATGGTATACTTATTTTTGGAAAATTGAAATTTTGAAGTCTTTAGAGTTTTTAAAACAAATTTTATTAAACGAGATAGAACAAACAAATGATAAAATAAAAGATAGGAAAACAAACCAGTTTTATGTTTGTAAAAGATGCAACATAGAAGTTGATGAAAAAACAGCATTGTTTTCTAATTTTACTTGTGATGAATGTGGGGATGTTTTTAAACTTAAAGATAATTCTAAATTATTAAATAAACTTGGAAAAGATTTAGCTAAATTTAAATCTAAACTTGTTTTTGTTGATAAAGAAATTGAAAAAGAAAAAGGAAAATTAGAAAAAATTAAAGCAAAAGAAACTAAGAAACTTGAAAAAGAAAAAATAGAGAAAAGAGCTCAACAAAAAGCTGCTAGGGCGAAGATTGCTGGCTCAAAATTAAAGATTTTGGCCTCGTCTGCGAAGATAAATAAGAAACCAATTAAAAAAAAGCCTGTTAAGAAGAAAAAACCAACTAAAAAAATAAAAAAGAAAGTTTCTAAAAAAATAAAAAAGAAAGTTTCTAAAAAAAAGAAATTGATTAAGAAAAAATCAGTGAAAAAAATAAAAAAACTAAAAAAGAAAGGTAAAAAATAATGAATGGGGTTTATAGGCTTAATCCTCATAGGAAAAAAAGTTTTCTTAAAAATTTGAGTGTTAATACTTGGATAATTTTAATAAATGTTATTTTATTTTTTGTTTTTTTGTTTTTAATAAATCTTAAAGTTTTGACTTTAAATGATGTTGCGATTAAACCTTCTAATATTCTTCAAGGAAAATATCTTTGGACTTTTTTAACAAGTATGTTTATGCATGGAAATTTTTTTCATCTTCTTGTAAATATGTTGTCTTTGTTTTTTGTTGGAACTTTTATTCAAAGGATTTTGGGTTCTAAAAGATATTTAGGTTTTTATTTAATTTCTGGAATTTTTGCAGGATTGTTTTTTGTTTTGTTTAGTTTGATTTTTCCAGCAGATTTTAATGCTTATGCTGTTGGTGCTTCAGGAGCTTTGTTTGGTTTAATTGGATTATTAATGCTCCTTACACCAAATCTTCCTGTTTATATTATGTTTATTCCAATTCCTATAAAAATTAAATATGCTGCTCCTGGAATTTTAATTCTTTTATGGATTATTTCTATTACTGCGAATGTAGGAATTGGAAACACAGCTCATTTAGGTGGTTTGATTTGTGGGTTAGTTTACGGAATTTATTTAAGGAAAAAATATAAAAATAAAATTAAAATGATAAGCAGGCAATTTAGCTGATATGATAAAGAAAAAGTACTGCTCGGTGTCATCCAAATTGCGGAATTCTGGGCGTAAATTTAATTTAAGAAAAGAGTATGAGAAAAGTTGGAATTATATTAAAGATTCTAAGAAATTTCTTTTTTTGGTTATTGGAATTTTTTTAGCTTTTGTTTTAATTGGTTTTTTTGTTCCTGTACCAGAATATTTTTCACAGAAGATTTTAGAGTTTATTCAGGAGATTTTATTAAAAACTCAAGGAATGTCAAATTCTCAATTAATTGGTTTTATTTTTTTTAATAATATCCAGAGTAGTTTTATTTCAATGATTTTTGGAATTGTTTTTGGAATTTTTCCAATAATTTCAACAATCGTAAATGGATATTTATTAGGTTTTGTATCAAATATAAGTGTTCAAAATGCAGGAGTTTTTTCTTTATGGAGAATTCTTCCACATGGTATTTTTGAATTACCTGCAATGTTTGTTTCTTTTGCTTTGGGAATAAGATTAGGATTTTCTATTTTTAATGAGAAAAAATTTGATTCTTTTAGAGAAAATTTTATTTCTTGTTTAAAAGTGTTTGTTTTAATAATTATTCCTCTCTTAATTCTTGCTGCTATTATTGAGGGTACTTTGATTTTTTTAGGTGTTTAATTCTTTAAATCACTAATTCCTAAAATAACTAAAGCCAATCCAATTAAAATCACAACCCAAAGGATTCCCCCTTTTAGGAATTTTAAGGCTGCAAGCCCCCATTCAGGTAACCATGTTACCCATGCTAGAATTGCAATAGTTAAAACAACCAATCCAACTAAAATTTCAAGCCATTTATTCATTGTGATTTTATATGGTTTTTGTTATTTAAAAAGATTTTGATTGAAAAGAATATATTTTTAAATGCTCTTTAATTTGATTTTTTATGAATGTTGGAAAATTTAATTGTTTGGCAATACCTAATTAATTTTCTTAGTCATACTTCTATTTTTTTAAAATGAAAAAAGTAAAAGATTTTATATGGAAACCAAATATGTTGGTTGAAGAATGTGTTGATAGTTTTGGCTCTTTAGGTTATCAGGCAACTGAATTAAATGAAGCTGTTAAAGTTATTTTAAAAATGAAACATTCAGGGGCAAAGATTTTTTTAACTTTTACTTCAAATATGGTAACTTCTGGATTAAGAGGTTTTTTTGCTCAGCTTTGTAAATTAAAAATTCCAAATATTTTAGTTACAACTTCTGGTTCAATTGAAGAAGATATTATGAAATCCTTTGGAGAGAACTTTGAAATTTCAAATTTTTATGCAGATGATATTGCAATGCATGAAAGAGGAGAAAATCGTGTTGGAAATTTGTTGATTCATAATGAAAGTTATATGAAATTTGAAGATAAGATGAATGGATTTTTAAAGGAAATTTATGAGAAGAAAAATAGAATTTCTTCTTCTGAATTGTTAAGAGAAATTGG
>CAYVGH010000026.1:5221-7207 GCA_964451185.1 Candidatus Woesearchaeota archaeon
AGGGTGTACACCAAGGAGGTGCGAGTAGCTCTTCGAGCCCCTCTGAAGAGGGCAAAAATTCAATTTTATATCAGGCTGCAAAGAATAATATTCCAATTTATTGTCCTGGAATTGCAGATTCTTCTTTTGGGTTTCATTTGTTTATGTTTCAGCAAAAAAATAAAGATTTTATTGTTGATACAATTCAAGATATGGCAAGGATTGTGACTGATTTGAGTTTTGATGAAAAAAAAGGTTTGATTTCTTTAGGAGGAAGTATTTCAAAACATTATGCTATTTTTGCTGCGTTGCTTTCTGGGGGATTTGATTATGCTGTTTATTTAACAACTTCTCATGCAAGTTCAGGAAGTTTATCCGGAGCAACAACTCAAGAAGCAAAATCCTGGGGAAAATTAAAAGATGATGCAGAAGCAGCGACAGTAATTGGAGATGTTTGTATAACTTTTCCATTGATGATGACAACTGTTTTAGACAAATTAAAAAAAGAAAATTTAATTTAAATGAAACCTAAATTTATTTTATCCAAAAAAAAACTTTTAGAACAAGTTGAGATTTTGAAAAATTTGGGTTTGAAAATTTCTTATTCTTATAAAACAAATAAAGAAGTTGGGAATTTGTTGCAGGAAGTTTCAGATGTTGATTTTTCAATTCATTCTAAAAAGGAAATTGAAATGGTTGAGGATAAATCAAGAATTTGGTTTTTTACACAAGCTGAATCTGAAAATGAATTAAAAATTATTTTAGCAAAGGGAATTAGAAATTTTGTTGTTGATAATGAGATTGATTTGGAGAAAATTTTGAATGTTGTTGATAGGGGGATAAATCTTTCTTTTGAGATACCCAAGGAGGGCACGAGAACCTCTAACGAGAATGATTTAATAGGCAAAATTAATTTGTCGTTGAGGATGAAATTTCAAGAACATAGAATTGGAACTGGAAAGTATTTTGTTTATGGAATGAATTCTAAGAAAGTAAATGAAATTATTTCTGAGATTAAGGATAATGAATTTATCGAAAAATTAGGAATTCATATTCATAGAAAATCACAAAATACTTCTGAGTGGGAAATTAAACAAGAATTAAAAGATTCTTTGACAGAAGAAAGTTTAGAGAGAATTAATTTTTTGAATTTGGGAGGAGGGCTTCCAACTAAATATAGGGGATATACTTTAGAGGTTCTTGATTATATTTTTAAAAAAATAAAAAATGCAAAAGATTTTTTAAAAGAAAAAAACATTGAAACTTATATTGAGCCAGGAAGATTTTTAGCAGGACCTTGTATAAAATTAGAAACAGAAATTATTCAAATTCAAAATAAAAATATTGTGATTAATACAACAATTTATAATTGCGCTTTAGACACAGTTTTAACCGGGACAAAAATGTTAGTTGAAGGCGAATTAGATAATGGAATTTCTTATTTAATTAAAGGAAATTCTCCAACACGAGATGATATTTTTAGGTATAAAGTTAAATTAAAAAATCCAAAAGTTGGAGATAAGATAGTGTTTTTAAATGCAGGTGCTTATAATTATACAACTGACTTTTTTGGAGGGAAGAAGTTGGGACTGAGATTGTTGATTAATTTTAAAATAGTAACAAGGGAAAGATTTTTAAATTGAAAATTGTTTGTATTTTTATGAAACAAAATAATTTAGTAAAGAAGATTTTGAAACCAGTTGCTTTAGGAATTACTACAGCAATTTTGGCAATTAATCCATATATTTCAAATGCTCAAACACAAAATGAACTTTTAAATTCAACTAATGATTCTCTTAAAGAAGTTCAAAAAAATCCAGCAGATACTTGCGGGGATTTTATTTATGTTCCTTCTATTGATGAAAAAGTTGCAAAAGAATTAGCTCCTTATTATGGAAGAACTTTTAAAGCATCCCATAAATTTTTACATGACAAAAAAAATAGAATGATTACACTTTTAGAATTTGAAGAATTTTTAAAATATACAAAAATAAATTTTCCAGACAT
>CAYVGH010000027.1:0-7051 GCA_964451185.1 Candidatus Woesearchaeota archaeon
GACTTGAGATTAGAAAAAAAAATTTAACAAATTTAATAAAAGAAGCTCAGTATGAATTTTTTAGTAAAGGAAAAATTTCAGAAGGAACTTATAACATTAGAGTTAAAAAGTTTGCAGAGCTTGTTAGGGATATAAATAGGCAAATTCCATTATTAAAAGAGTCACTTTTTAAATTAAAAAAATCAAAATCATGAAATTTAAAAAATTATTCAAAAAGAAAAAATCCAAAAATAAACCTTTAAATTTAGATTCAAAGAAAGAAAAGAAATTATTCCTTTCAATGGATTTAATAGAAAGAATGATTAGGGTTGAGCAAAGAGTATCTGCTTCATTTGGAGAGCATATTTCTTGTAATAAAACAGAATATTATAAAAATTTAAGCAAACTTGAAAAAAAGAAATTTAATCAATATCTAGAAAGAAAAAAAACAAGGAAATTTTTAATTAGAACATTTTTGTTATTAATTTTGTTATCTCCTATATTTTTAAAAATAAGATTCTCAGGAAAAGTTATTAGTGAGAATTTACAAGTTCCTGTTTTGTTATTAGAGAAAATTTTATTTTTCTTATTTTTAGGATTTATAAGTATTTTAAGTATTTTAATTATTTTAAAAAAAATAAAAAAAAGAAAATTTGAAAAACATTTTAAAGTTTTAGATGGAATTGCATTAAAACATTCTATCCATAAATAAAAACTTTTAAAAACTAATTAATCATAATATTTATAAGAAGATGGTGAAAAAGAAAAAATTAAATCCTAAATTGAAAAGCAAGCAAAATAAAATTTCTAAAAAAGAAAAAAAATTAATTTCTAAATCCGAAAAAAATAAAGAAGAATATATTAAAACAAATATCCCTGGTTTTGATGCTCTTATAAAACAAGGAATTCCAAGGAGTTCTACAGTTCTTGTTGAAGGCGGACCAGGAAGTGGAAAAACTATTTTTTGTTTGAATTTAGCAAAAACCATGTGTGAAGAAGGGAAAAAAGTTTTGTATATGAGTTTTGAAGAGCCAGAAGATAGATTAAAATCCCATATGGAAATGTTCGGAGCAAAACCCAAAGAGTATGAAAAAAAAGGATTACTTTATGTAAAAAGATTTAATTCTTTAGATATTGCAAGAAGTATTGAAGCTTTATTAAGTGAAGCAAAAAAAGAATTATTAATTGATATACAACCTATTTTAATTCCAAAAGATTTTAAACCAGACATAATTTTAATGGATTCATTAACAAGTATTGGTTCTGCTTTTTCCGGTGAAGAGAGCAGATTTAGAGTTTACATGGAACAATTATTTAGATATTTAGAATCTCATGATATTACTTCTTTTTTAGTTAGAGAAACTTCTAATCCTTCTCATATAGGAAAAACATTTATTGAGCGAGGAGAAGCTGTTTCATTTCTTAGCGACGGAATAATTGTTTTGTATAATGTTTTTTATAAAGGAGGAAAAAGAAAAAGAGCATTAGAATTTTTAAAAATGAGGGGGGCAGAGATTGATAGAAAAGTTGTTGAGATAGAGATTAAAGGAAAAAAAGGAATTATAGTTTATCCAAATAGAATATTAGGTGGGAAATATACCTTAACTTAATTTTCTTATTTTTTTTCTTTAACTTCTTTTTTAGATTCAATTTCTTTTTCAACTTTTAAAATTCTAATTACACAAAGAGATAACGGATAAATTTTTTTTAATTTCAAACTTAGTTCTCTTTGAAATTTATTTTTTAATATTTCGTCAAAAATTTTTATTTTTTCTTCTGATTTTATATTTTTTATTATTTCTTCTTTTACTTTTTCTCTTAAAGCGTTTTTAACTGCTTTTGAAACTTTTCTTCTTGTTACTAATAATGGTTTTATTTTTAGTTGAGCATCTTTACAATTTGCTGAAAAAGATTCTTCAACATAATCTGTTCCTTTTCTGACCATTCTTCTTAAGTAAGAAGGCATTAATTTTATTCCCCATGGAATTGCAGTTGCTTCTTTTTCATTAACTTTTACTTTTAATTGGAGCAAGATATTTTTTCCTTTAAGAATTCTTGTTAGGTCATATTGAATATATCTTCCATCAAGTTCTTTTATATCAAAAGCTTGAAGCTGTGTCTGGTGATTTATTATGGGCATCTCAACATTAAAAAACTTTTTTCTTTTTTTTGTTATTGCCATTTTATTTATTTTGTGTTGGATGATATTTATTATTTTTATTTGATGAGCTTTGTGTTTTATATTGTTGTTTATTTGAATATTTGTTTTCTATTTTAGTCGGTTTAGGCATTATTAGTTTTTCAATTGTAATAAATTGTTCTATATTTGGGACTAGTGTTTCTATTGTGTATTTCATTTTATTCTTGTATTAGTTTACTTGTTCGTTTACCTTTTTTTTGATATTTGGATTTTTTACATTCTTGACAAGTATACATAATATTTGTCTTTTTAGTTGTTTTTGTTTTTCTTTTGAATTTTGTTACTGAAGGTTTACTATATCTTCCTTTATTTCCAATCCCTGTGTTTAATCCTCTTTTTTTTGCTCTATCTTTTGAACCTCTTTTCATTGTGCCTCTTTTTCCTCCTGTTCCAATTGATTTTATTTTATGTTCTGTTTTTTTCTTGCAATATGGACAATATCTTTTTGTTGTTTTTGGGATTTTCATATGAAAACATAGAAAAAATGCTTTAAAAATCTTCCTTGTAAATTTTTAACTAAAAAATCAAGGATTTTTCTTTTAAAATAATAAATTATGTTTTTTAAAATAAATTCAATTAAATTTATAAACTCTTTTTTCATTTAATAAATATGGTAAATCAATATGGTGAAAGAAGTGGCAGGAGTTTATTTTTTGTATTGTATCTTATTGTAGCACTTTATTTAGTTAATCTTGGTTTGGGATTTTTTCCATTTCCTGAAAATCTTGTTTTTTTAGATAAATGGGTTTTGCTTCTTGGAGCTGTGTTAATATTTTTTTCTGGTTTTAAATATTTAAAACCAAAATATGGAGCTGGTTTTTAATTATAATTAAATTTATATAGGTTTTTTTCTACATTATTATATGAAAAATAAAGAGGCAAAACAAGTTTCACCTCATTCCGCTTTTTTACAAAATCGGAGAGGACAAGTAACAATTTTTATTATTATTGCAATTTTAATTGTTGCAGCAGTTGCTTTGTTTTTTACTTTAAGAGGCGGAGTTGAAAAAGAAAAAACATTAAGTCCTGAAATTGTACCAATTAAAAATTTTGTTGATGAGTGTTTGGAAGATTCATTAGGAAAAGTGGTTTATAGAATTGGAGAAGGTGGAGGATATTATTTCCCTGAAGCAGTTCTTTCAACAGAGATTTTAGATGTTCCTTATTATATTAAAAATAATAGAAGTTATATGCCTTCTAAAGAAAAAATTGAAAATGAGATTTCTAAGTATGTTGTAAAAGATTTAACTCTTTGTCTTGGAGATTTTGCTCTTTTCCCAGAATATGAAATTACAACAGGAAAAATAAATGCTGAAACAGAGATTTTAAACAATAGTGTTAAAATTATTGTTAATTATCCTTTAACAATTAAAAAAGGGGAGTTTAAAAAAACAATTAAAGATTTTGAGGCAGAAGTTCCTATAAGGCTTGGAATAATACATTCATCAGTCTCTTCTTTTTTGGAAGAAGAATTACAAAAAGAGGATTTTTGTGTAAGTTGTTTATTAGATCATCTTGTAGAAGAAAATTTGTATTCTTCAGTTTTTAATTATGATGATAAAACTACGATATTTATAATAAGGGATAGTGCTTTTAAAATAAATGATAAAGAATTCATCTATACATTTGCAAATGAATATCAATAAAAAATTTTTATGTTTCTCAGTATTTTTTATTTTTCTAATTGCAAGTGTTTTCTTTTTATCTGCACAAGAAGGGGGAGAAGAGCCGACCTTTACTGATTATTCAGATTTAACTGATTGGGAAGGTTTAGAGAAAACTTTATCAGGTACAAATGTTGTAGTTGATGAATCTGATTCAGGTTTTTTAATTTTTTCTTCTAAAGAATTAGAAGGTGATATTATTGTCAAACTTGGACAGGGGACTCAAATTTGGGAATATGATTTATCTAGAGAAAATGCCTATTTGAAAATAAATGCTACGACTGGAGAGGTTTTTGAATGTATTATTTGTAAATCTACTGGCAAATCAATTTCTTTAGGAAAAGATATTGAGAAGTTTCCACCCAATATTAGAGATCTTCCTGAAGGCACAGTATATTCTTTTAAAAAAGATGAAGGATTATTATCTATTAAATTTCCTGAAAATGTTGGGAAATTTAGCGAGGAAACTTTTATTATAAAGAATGGTGAAGAGTTTGATATTTCTTTTGAACCTGGTGATGATGGCCCAATTATTCAAACTTTTAAAGTTAAGACAAAAGAGGGAACTAAAATAAGTTTTTTAAATGGAGAATTTTCATTTAGTGAAGGAGAAGTTTCTATGGCTAGAGGAGAATGGAATTTTCCCTTTCAATCAACGATAGATAAATTCCCAAAAACTATGCAAAAAGGACTAACAGTTTTAGGGGCAGAACAAACATGTCCTATTTCAGCAATAATGATGATTCGAGGAGAAGAGATTGTTGTTTCTAGAAAAGCTAGTCCAAGTTTTAAGGGATTTAGCCAAGATCCTAGTTTTACCGGTGTTTTAGCTCTTGAGGATGATCTTAATGCTTTTGTTCCGGCTTTAGGAGAAGAAACTACTTTTAGTACAGGAGTTGGAGTAAAATCTAATGGTAAGTTAGGAATTAGTAGAGATGTTTATGTTTTTCCTAATAAAGCAACCGCTACAAAATTTGGGAAATCCACATATATTTCAGGTTCTGAAACAGAAAAATTTAATTTTGTCTATGGAGGAGCAGTTGAATACGGAGATAATGTTGAACTAAATTTTAAAAAAGATAATATTTGGGTTGGAGAGTTCATGGAAGAAGAGGACCGTTTTGCTTTTTCTGGAGGTCTTCAAACTGGATCTATTTCTCTTGAAAGAGGGTCTAAAGATTTTCCTCCTTTTGCAGAATTAAAAGGAAAAGGAGTCACAATAGGAAATAATGGGCATGATCTTAATATTGGTAAAGGAACAATTCAAGAAGGACTTAGAGATGAAATTACTGTTGATCGTAATGATAGGTCTGATAATCCTTATAGAAATAAAGAAGGAATTATATTACATACGATAGCCACCCTTCCTGCAGAAGAAGATAAACCTGAAAGATTAATTGGAATTGTAGCTACAAATAAAGGAAAAAAACTTCATTTTGATAGTAGTGCTAAATTTGATTTTGAGAATATGGAAGATGCTGCAGTAGAATTTCAAACCCAGTATAGAAATTATGGGGTTAAATCAATTTTAAATGAAAACATAATTATTAGTCCACAAAGTCTTGTTCAAGGAAGAATAACTATGGAGACTGTTAATTATTTGGATGATGAAACTGCTGCTCAAGAATATGCAACTCTTGCAGATAAAATTAAAGAAATTAATGGGTATGTGGATAAAAATATTAATTTGTATGATTCTGAAGTTTTATCTTATTTTAATAATGATAAAGATAAAACAGAAGAATATATAGGACAAATTAAAAATGTGAGAAGAAAAGGAGAACAAGAACTTGAAGATTTTATTGATATAACAGGAAATGAGCCAATTGTTTATGCAGAAGATACAATTAATAATGAAGATTTTAATAAAAATATAAGAGATTACCAAATACTTAGACAAAAACTTATTGATAAAAAAATTATAAGATCTGATAATGCAGATTTTCCTAATTTATTTGGATATGAAGAAAAGGAAAAAGTAAATAAAATTATGACCTCAAGAAATGTAAATTATGAAGAAGCTGTAGATATTTTATTAGTTGAAAAAAATTATAAGATTATTTATGGTCCAAGACTTCGTACACTTCAAATTCCTCCAATAAATCCAATTATTATCTGGGAATCAAGATATAAAAGATAGATTAATTTTTTTCATACAATTCAATGATTTGATTGAGTTTTTCTAAATCATTTTTAGCTTCTTTTTTATTCCCTATTCTTTTATAGCATATATGTCTATTATGTAGATATTTCATTTTCCACGCATCTAAAGTTCCCAAATCTCTTGGAAATTCTTCTTGTTCTTTCCATTTTTCAATTAGGTTTATTCCTGTTGTAAGATCTTCTATTGATTTTTTATAATTTTCAAGTTTAGCATAACACATCGATCTTTTTCCATAAAGTTCAGGCGATACAGAATTTAATTCTATGGATTTGTTAAAATTTTTTATTGCTTTTTTATAATCTTCTTTAGAATAAAAAATCAATCCTTTTGTTTCGTAAATTTCACTAATTTTTGAATTTAAATTTAATGCCTTATTACATTCTTTAAGAGATTTATCAAATTCTTTTAATTCATAAAAATGGCCTGCCCTTTGCAAATAAGGTAGTGAAAAAAGTTCTTGTTCATTCAAATTTCTTAAGGAATTGCTTTTTTCCAAAGACTCATTTGTTAATCTATATTTCTTTTTATAATATTCATCTGAATATTTTTCTCCTTCTTCAATTTCTCCTTTTGTTACTTCTATATTTATATCTCCTTTATTTATTGGGTTATTTGGATTTATTGGATCATGACCATCCCTCTTTGGATCATATCTTATAATCATATGTCCTTTAGGTCTACCCGGCATTTCTGATGCGTAAAAAGGGATATTATTTTCTTTACCTATTGCTAAAAAACAAAGAGCTTCTCTATGACAAAAATCCTCTCTTTTAGAAATATCTGGAAGTTCTTTATTTGTATTTTCATGAATTTTTTTTGAGATTTCTTTTATTTCTTCTTTTGTATAATTATCTTTTTGAGGAATATATTTTTTTGAATTATCTATTAATTTATCTAATGTTTCAAAATTTGGATAACTACTTTTTACACTATCTTCAATTTGAAGGATTTTATGAACAATTGTATGGTATTTTGGTTGATAATTTTCCTGAGCATTTAAATTACTAAAAGATGCAAAACCTAAAAATGCTAAAGTTGTAAAAC
>CAYVGH010000028.1:0-6914 GCA_964451185.1 Candidatus Woesearchaeota archaeon
TAAATAAAGAAACTCTTGAAAATAAATTAAACACTATTTGGAATTAAATAAAATGAAATTTAAAAGGACATTACTAGACAGAATATTTGGAAACAAGAAAGAAAAACCAAAAATTGTAGAAGTGACTCCAAAAAAAATAGACAATACTTATGATTTAGCAATGCAACAAATTGAAGATCAAAAAAAAGAAGTAGAAATATTATCTAAAATCTGGAGAAATAATCCTATTGATTTTTATGATATAAATTATCCAATTAAATTAAAACAATTACTTTCACAATTTGGATTAGAAAATCTTTCTGAACAATTAACTAAATTAGAAGGAAAATATTTTAACAATAGTCAAGAAATTAAAACAAATGAAATTTCTGCAAATGCTTTTCCTCTTTTTAATAAAATTATTATACATGAATTATATCATGATTCTCTTGACGGAAAATTAGAAAAATTTAATGGTTTTAAAACCAAATATAAAGAATTTTATAAGAATAATTCAAATGAATTCCCAATTCCTCTTGAAAAAACAGAAAAAGCAATTGATTCTTTAGAAAATTTATCAAAATGGGTTTCTGGACAAGAAGTTCAAGACATGGATTCAAATTTTGAGAATATTGTAGAATATTTAAACAAGCAAATAAATGGAAAATTAAAAATAGATGCTGGAAAAATATTAAATAATAGAATGGGTAATCTTTTTTTACAATATGAAAAAGTTTCTAAAGAAAATAAGGAGCCAGAAAAAGAGTTTAATTTATTTTCAAACACCATTGAAAAAGTTGTGGATTCTTCTTATTTTTTAAACATTTTTCTAAATCGTAAAGCTTTAGGCGGATTTCAAAAAGGGTTAAATGCGAGATATTTAAATATTCAAGATTTAAAATTAGATAAATCTTTTAAAAAAAATACACAAGAAAATTTTTTAAGAATCTCAACAAAGATTTATGATCAAATTTATCAAAGAATAAATTCTTTAGAAAAACAAAGAAGAGAATTAGGTGAAGAAGAATATCAGGAATTTTCAATGGTAGACGAAATAGATCCTTTTAGTGATAAAAACAAAATAGATCCTAAAATAAATCCTTTTAGTGATAAAAACAAAATACCCTTTTCGGTTAATCAAAAAATAGTAGCTTTAAAAAAAGAAATTCAAGCTAAATATTCTAAAGAACCTAAATATAATTATACATTAAAAAATAAATAATTTTATTAATCCAAACCCTTAAAAACTTCTTCTTCAATTTAATTTTATGACAAACAACAAATTACCGGAGATAAATATTGGTATTTTTGGACATATTGATCATGGAAAAACAACCTTACTAAAAGATTTAACTGGAAAATTTACAGACACTCACTCTGAAGAATTAAAACGAGGAATTACAATTAAGTTGGGTTATGCTGATATGACAATTTACAAGGATTCTAAAGGTTATAATACAAAATCAGGAGAAGCCCAAAGATATGTTAGTTTTGTTGATGCACCTGGACACGAAATGCTAATGGCAACAATGCTTTCTGGAGCAGCAATTATTGATGCTGCGATTTTAGTTATTGCAGCAAACGAAGGAATAAAACCCCAAACACGAGAGCACTTTATAGCTTTACAAGCAAGGAAAATGAAAAATATTATAATTGTTCAAAATAAAATTGATTTAGTTTCTAAAGAACAAGCTCTAAAAAATTACAAAGAAATTAAAGAATTTATAAAAGGAACTTTGGCTGAACAAGCCCCAATAATTCCTATTTCAGCTCAACAAGAAATTAATATAGACAAATTATTAGAAGAAATAGTTAAAATAAAAATTCCTGAAAAAAATATTAAAATAACACCTATTTTTTTAATTCCAAGAAGTTTTGATATTAATAAACCTGGAACAGAAATAAAAAATTTACATGGAGGTGTTATTGGAGGAATTTTAAGACAAGGAAAATTAAAAATTGGAGATAAAATTGAAATAAAACCTGGATTAATTGTTAAAAAAAATAATCAAAAAACATACAAAACACTAATAACAAAAATAATTTCTTTGCATAAAGGAGAAAAAAACATAAAAGAAGTTGAACCAGGAGCAAGTATTTCAATTGAAACAAATTTAGACCCTTTTTTAACAAAAACAGATAGGTTAGCCGGATGCATTGCATCAATACAAGGTTCTCTTCCAGAAATAACACACGATGTAAAAATAAAAACAGAACTTTTTAAAGAAATAATTGGAGCAGAAAATGTAGAAAAAGTTGAACCAATAAAAACAAAAGAAATGCTAATGTTAAGTGTTAATACCACAATTACTGTTGGAACAGTTGAAAAAATCAAAAAAAATGAAATAGAATTATCATTAAATATTCCAATAATTGGATTAAAAAACAATAATGTTGGAATTGCAAGGAATATAAATTCACACTGGAGATTAATTGGTTTTGGTGAGATTTTGGAATAATTCCCCCTACATTTTATTTTAGGATTGTAGAGGGAAACATTTAAAAACTATAAAAATCTAGAATAATTATGGCATATATACATGTAAAAAGAATTGGAGATAAAAAATATTATACTTTAAGAATTTCTGTAAGAAAAGGAGATAAAGTTATAGCTAAAGATTTATGTAACTTAGGAAGTGATTTAAGTGAAATAAAAATAGAAAACTTAGAAAAAAAATACAAAAAAGAAATAAGAAAATCATATAGAACAATAAAAAAATTCTTAGATTCTAACTATTATTTAGAAAAAGCAAAAAAACTCAAGCAAAAAAAAGATGATTATTTTACAAAAGAACAATTAGAAAAAATAAATGCAATTAATTTGCATTACCAATCAAAATTTCTTAAACTAGATGAATTAAGTAAAGAAGAAATATTGGATAATTTTTTAGTTAATTTTGCAGTAAATTCAACATCTATTGAAGGAAATACAATAAATTTAAAACAAGCCCAAAAATTATTTCAAGAAGATCTTGTTCCAAAAGATAAAAAATTAAGAGAAGTTTATGATTTAAAAAATACTAAAAAAGTTGTTAATTTTCTTAAAGATAAAAAGGAAAAAATAACAATAAAATTGATAGAAGAAATCCACGATATGCTTTTAGAAGGAATTGATAAAAGAAAAGGAATTAGAACCCATGATATAAAAATTCTTGGCCAAGCATTTAAATCAAGCCCTGCAAGATATGTGAAAGCTGATTTAGGATTATTCTTAAAATGGTATGAAAAAAATAAAAATAAATTTCATCCATTAATTTTAGCAACACTTTTTCACCATAAATTTGAAAAAATTCATCCTTTTTCAGATGGAAACGGAAGAACAGGAAGAATATTAATAAATTATATTTTAAATTCTTTTGGATATCCCCCTTTAATAATTTCAATGAATTTTAGAAAAGAATATTTAGATGTAATGAATGAACCAGATAATTCTTTGAAAAAAGGATTATTACAAATTGATAAAAAAGATTATAAAAAATTAATTGATTTTATACATTCTCAATTTGAAATGTCTTATTGGGATTTTTTCTTATTTTGATTTCCCACTACATTTCAGTTTTCAATTGTAAGGGGCAAATTGGTTTTGGGAAATAATTTAAAAAGATAGTTTAAAATACCATAATCCTTAAAAAGATTTAAAATAGAAAAAATTCATGGACAAAATAAATCCTGGAAATATAATTATAAAAGATTTTGGAAATTTTCCAGTTTATGGAATTGTTCTTCCTAAAGAAAAATTTCTAAATTATTTTGAAAAAGAAAAAGGAAAATGGCCTAAAGGAAAATTTACTGATGAATTAAAAAGGAAATTTGGACATTATCTTCCTATAACAGATAAAGAAATTCTTCAGGGAAAAAAATCTTTTTTTGATAAAAATTATTCATTAATAGGAGCAAAAATGTTGGGAGATTTTTACGAGGATTTCTCAAAAAGAGAACTTGGATTTGAGATTTTTCCAACATACAATCTTTCAGGACAATTTAGTCCGCAAGATTCGCCTTTAATAATAAAGATAAGGGAAAAATGTTCTTATGAATTTGGAACCCCTCCAGAAATAACTCCTTCACCCCATACAGAATTAAAATGGTTACAACAATATTTTTCAGGAGAATACCTAGGAAAATCAACACATAAATATGAAGATTCTTTATCCTCTAAACAAAAAAATTTGATTGATTTATTAAGAGATTGTAAAATTCCTGAAAAATTTTAATTAATAATATTCTTAAATTATAAAAACAAAATTCAATTAAATTTATAACCTCAAATAAATTCTTTTTATTATGACAATTTACTCTCATTCAAGACTTTCAACTTTTGAACAATGCCCTTTTAAATTTAAATTAAAATACATAGATAAATTAAAGCCAGATATAGAAAAAACAATTGAATCTCACCTTGGAAGTGCAGTACATGAAACACTGGAATGGGTTTATAACACAATAAAACAAACTAAAAAATTTATAACAATAAGTGAAATAATAACTTACTATGCTGTAAAATGGCAAGATGAATTTTCAGATGAAATTTTAATAGTAAAAAAAGAATTAACAGCAAAAGATTATTTTAATAAAGGTGTGAAATTTTTAGTTGATTATTACAACAAATATTCTCCATTTAAAGATGGAACAGTTGAATGCGAAAAAAAAATAATTTTTGAATTAGACGAAAATACAAAAATTCAGGGTTTTATTGATAGATTAGTTTATAATTCTGAAAAACAAGAATATGAAGTCCATGATTATAAAACAGGAAATTATCTTCCTGCTCAGGAAAAATTTGATCAAGACAGACAATTAGCATTGTATTCAATTGGAATAAAAAATGAATGTGGTCAGGAAAAAGAAGTTTCTTTAATATGGCATTATTTAGCACACAACAAAAAAATAATTTCAAAAAGAACAAATCAGCAATTAGAACAATTAAAAAAACAAACACTTGAATTAATTAAAAAAATAGAATCAACTAAAGAATTCCCTACAAAAAAATCAATCTTATGTAACTGGTGTGAATATCAAAATACTTGCTCTAAGTTTAAAAATTAAATTTGTAAGTTTTTTCAATATTAAACTTCTTTTTGTAATTTAAATCTTCTGTAACATTTATTGGTTTTGCCTGTCCACAAAAGGCAAAAATTTTTGAATTGAGTTTATCATAATCTCCTTTTTTTACAATAGACAAAATAGGTGAATCCATTCTGCCAAATTCATTTCTAGTTTCAGCATATGTTAAAATAAATTTCTGCCAATTAGAATCAATCTCCTCTAATAATTTTTTTGCTGAGTTTTTATTAATTTTTTTTAATGGTTCAATTAAAATTTCATATCTTGGTTTTTTTCTTGAAGAAATATGAGGAAGTATTGTAAATGATTTAATTTTGATATTAAATTTTTCTATTGTTTCATTAACTCCATGAATAATTTCTCCTTCAGGAGCGTGTTCTTCAGTGATATTTAAGAATTTGTTTCTTGAAATAAATTTAACTATTGGATTTTTTTTCTTAAATCCAACAACCTCAACAATATCACCAAGGTCATATCTATAAAGTCCTTCAAATGTAGTCATAATAATTTTGTATTGTTTGCCTAATTTTAATTTATTTATTAAAATAGGCTCTAAAAATTTTTCATTTTTTCTCTGACTAAATTCTAAAAAACTTTCATTTGGTAAAAGAACACCTTCATTATTAAAATTAGTAATTCCTAAACTGATTCTTCCTTCACTCGCCAAAATTCCTGGATCACGAATATGTATATCTTTTTTACCCAACTTTTCTTTTATGACTTTTATATATAAAAGATTAAATTCAGATAAAACACAATTAAATGCCCAAATTTTTGGCCAGATAAAAATTGGTTTAAAATCTTTTAATTCTTTTAAAAATTTTGCCCTTTTTTTATTTTTTTTACTAACAAGGTTGATTAATTTTTCTTTGTTTTTTAAGAGATAATCAAAAAATAAAATTACTTGTATCGCAGAACTAAAATCAATTTGAAAAATATTTTTTTCTAATAAACTTAAAACAGCGATTTTTTGCATTTTTTCTTCAAAGTTTTTAATATTTAAAAGATCTGAATTAATAATTAATTTGTTTTTTACAAAAGAAGAAGAATTTTTAATTAAATATCCTGAAATATTTCCATGAGGAATTTTAGCTTTTGTATAACCATTTAAATCTCCTGCAGCAAAATAAAGTGTTTTTCCTTTAATCATTTTTAAACCTTTTTTGAAATAGTAATTGCCTAAGACCAAAAATTCCCCTCTATAAAAATCCATTCTTTTTTTTGTTATTGGAATAAATTTTGAATCGCTCGTTGTCCCACTTGAAGTTGCAAAATATAAAACTTTATCTTTAATCAAAATATTATCTCCCCCTTCTTTCATCATTTCAATATAATCTTTAATATCTGGATAAGTAATAATTGGAACTTTTTTTTGAAACTCTTTAATTGATTTAATTTTAGAAAAACCGAATTTTTTACCATAAATTGTATTTTTATTCTCTTTTAAAATTTTTAATAAAATTTTTTCTTGGTATTTTAAAGGAAATTTTGAAGCATTTCTAAATTGTTTTGCAAAAATTATTGGTTTAATAATTCTTTTAATTATCATACAATTCTAAAAAACAACTTTATTTAAAAAGTTATGCAAATAATTTTATTCTCCATTAACAACTTTAACTAAATCAGTAACCTTATCATCCTGCTGAAGTTTAACAATTCTTACTCCTTGTGTTGCTCGTCCCATAACTCGAATATTTTTTAAAGAAGTTCTTATAACAATCCCTTTTGCAGTTGTAATAATTATTCCGTCATCATCATTTACAGAAACTGTTGTAACAACATCACCTGTTTTGTCAGAAACTTTCAAATTAATAACTCCTTTTCCAGCACGCGAAGTTTTTCTATAATCTTTAACAGCAGTTCTTTTTCCA
>CAYVGH010000029.1:0-6746 GCA_964451185.1 Candidatus Woesearchaeota archaeon
AACTAAAAACGCAGTTCCACAACTAAGTCCCACCAAAATTGAATTTTCATTAATATCTAATTCTTCAAATTTCTTCTTCCATCTTTTATAATCCTGTTTCCAAGGTTCTGGCATTAAAGGAATATCTGTTCTAAGATGTATTTTTTCTAAGTTATCTTTAACCCACAATCTCCAATGCTTTTCTTTTGCTCTTTCTTCATCGCTTCTAGACTCAGTTCCGTTTGGACATCCATGAACAATCACAACATTTGAAATTTTATCCTTAGAAGTTTCAATCTCAAAATCAATCTCAGTCCCATAACTTTTTCCAATCCAATTTTTCTGCATTGTTTTCGTTCTTTGAGGCCAATCTAAAGAATCAATTTTTTCATAAAGCTCATCTGCATATTTTGTAATCTTAAAAAACCATTGCTTCAAAGTCTTCATTTCAACTTTTGTTTTACATCTTTCACAAATTCCATTTTGTGCTTGTTCATTTGCCAAAACTGTTTTACAACTTGGACACCAATTCACAGAAGCTTCTTTTTGATAAACTAAACCTTTCTCTAACATCTTCAAAAAAATCCACTGGTCCCATTTATAATAATTTGGCGACGCTGTATTTATCATTCTAGTCCAATCATAACTCAAACCTAACAACTTTTGTTGTCTAATAAAATTAATAATTGAATCATTTGTATATTTTTCAGGATGAATTCTTTCTTTTATCGCAGCATTTTCAGCAGGCAAACCCAAAGCATCATAACCCATTGGATAAAGCACATTAAATCCATTCATTCTTTTAAACCGAGCAAAAATATCTCCAATTGTATAATTTAAAGCATGACCCATATGCAAGCCACTTCCCGACGGATACGGGAACATTTCAAGAACATAAAATTTACGCCCCGCATTCTGTAATTGGGATGATCCTGAGTGGGATTTCTTAGGATTATCTAAAGTAAGAAAAGCCTCTTCTTCTTCCCACTTTTTTTGCCATTTTTTTTCAATAGATTTAAAATCAATCATAAAAATAAATAGAATTAAAGATTTAATAAGTTATTGCTGTTTGGTTTTTCAAATTATTCTTTAGAAAGTTCTTCAAGGGAATTAACAATTCTTTCTTTATCATCAAAAGAAGGTTCATTAAATAAATACTTCTTCAATCCATTTCTTTGGTAAAATTCCAAAGAATCTTGAAAATTAACACATTCCTTTAATTTAGAATCGTAAATCGAATTTACTCTTTCAACATGCTTAACAGACTTTTTGATATCACTTGAAATATGTTCATACTGCTTTGTGGGATTTAAACTATTTACTCCAAAACTCGCAACTGCATAAACTGCAACCAACCCAATTCCAATAGAACTATAAATATCACTGGCAATCTATTTTAGTTGTTGTTTAATGGAGTTTCTTAACCCAATTTCTTTTACTATTTCTTTTTGCAAATAAATCCTCTCATTTTCTATTTCTTTAATATTTTTATGAGTGATTTCTTTTCCAACCGAATTTTCAAGTTCTTTGTACAACTCTTTTAACACTTTATTTTTTCTAACATTTATAGAAGCACCAATAGGCAAAATTTTCCAACTATTATTTACTATATACTTTGCACCATTCAAAACTTTTTTTCCTAAATCTTTTCCTTTCATATTCACTTCAACAAATTAATCTTTGTAAACCTTTCGATTTGTTACTATTATAAAATTACTCAGAAATCTGAGAATCAATCAAAACCTTTTGCTGAGAACTCCATTCCTTATCTGAATGTGTTTTAATATAATTCACCCAAAAATCAATAAACTTCAACCTTTCCCTTGCATTCTTTTTCTTAAATTCCTTTAATTCTTCTAAATCAACTTTAACATCTTTTGCATTCATTTTATTCTAAAAACCTCAATCTTTTTTTCACATTTAATTTATTAATAAATTCAAAAAACTCATCTTTATTAAGTTTATTCTCAAAAAGTTTGTAAAGATGTCTTGCATCTTCTATATCTTTATCTACTTTCAGCTCATTATCTATTCCATCTGCAACTAAAAATAATTTATAAGCAATCTGCAACTCCAACGGAGAAATTAAAAAAACTTTATCTCTAATAATAACTTTAATCTTCTTTTCAAATGAATATTTATCCAAATCTGTTTTAATGATTTTAAATTCAATGTTTGGAATTGGCTCACCTTTTTTGAAAAATCTAATCGCATGTTCATCCAACATTTCAAAAGCCTCCTGAACATTTAAAGTATTCATACATTCAAAATTATTCTCATGAACATTATTCCAAAAATCCTTAAAATTTTCAAAATTCATTTTAGGAGCAAGTAAATCAACATCCTCTGTTGCCCGCGATCTTCCCAATAAAATAGAAACATAACCAGAAACAACAACATATTTATCTAAGAATTCAACAAAATCCAAAACAAATTTATCAAGATTATTCAATTCCTTATCTAAAACAATTTCTTTTTTATTTTTATCATATTCCATAAAATAACAACCAATCCAGAACTTTTAAATATTGTCCTAACATGATAAAAACATGATAAAAGCACAATTAATCAAAGAAATTGTTTCAACAAATGAAAGTAAAGCATTTAATTTATATAAAAAATCCTGTTTTGGAAAACCTATTGGAGAAAAAATAAGATACACTCTTTCAGAAGCTTTTTTCTTAATGGAAAAAAAGAAAATAGAAATTTATTCTAAAAATAAAAAATTAACTAAAAAAGAAATAGAATCAAAATTCCAAAAAATTGATAAAAAATTCTTAATAAAATATCCTGTTTTTAAAGATTTAAGAGAAAAAGGATACATAATAAAAACAGCATTAAAATTTGGAGCAGATTTTAGGGTTTATGATAAAGGAAAAAAACCAGGAAAAGTTCATGCAAAATGGATAGTCTTTACAGAACACGAAACCAAAAAACTCTCGTGGCAAGAATTTTCAGCAAAAAATAGGGTAGCACATTCAACAAAAAAGAAATTACTTTTAGCAATTCTTGATGAAGAATCAGATGTTTCTTATTATGAAGTTGGTTGGGTGAAACCATAACAATATTTAAAACCTTAACTTCTTTTTCTTAGATATGCTAACACAAGACACAACCCAATTAAAAGAAAAAATAATTTTATTTATAAAAATAAAAGGCCCAATCCTTCCGGTTCATATTGCAAAAGAAATAAACACAAGTATGCTTTTTGCATCTGTATTTTTATCAGAACTTTTATCTGAAAAAAAACTAAAAATAAGCAATACAAAAGTTGGAAATTCTCCACTTTATTTTATCCCAGGACAAGAAAATCAATTAGAAAGATTTTCACACCACTTAAAAAGCAAAGAAAAAGAAGCATTTGAATTATTAAAAGAGAAAAAAATTATAAAAAATTCTGAGCAAGAGCCTGCAATAAAAGTAGCACTAACAGAAATAAAAGATTTTGCAATTCCTTTTTCAAAAAATAATGAACTTTACTGGAAATACTTGACTGTTTCTGAAGAAGACAAGAATGAAAAAATGCAAGAAAAAACAATACCACTTATAAAAGAAATTAAAAAACAATTTGAAGAAGAAGAAATAAAAGAAAAAAAAACATTTGAAAAAATTATTCCTTCGCCTACAAAAGAAAAGGGGAAAAAATTACAAGAAACAGAATTAAATATTTTTGATAAATCAAAAACAAAAATCAAAAAGCCTATCAAAAAGAAAACCTCTCAAAAAAAGAATGACAAATTTTTCAACAAAGTAAAAGAATTTCTAACAAAAAAATCAATTGAAATCTTAGATATTGAAAATTTTAGTAAAAATGATTTAATATTAAGAATAAAAATAAATAATCAAGAAAAACTATTAATAGCATATAATAAAAAAAGAATAAACCAAGAGGACATAATTAAATCTTACAAAAAAGCTTCAGAATTAAATCTAAGGTATATTATTTTAAGTTTAGGAGATCCACTTAAAAAATTAAATAATTTCATTGAAGCAATACAAAATTTAGACACAATTGAAAAAATAGAAGAATAAAAATCTTTAAAAACCTTTAAACAAATAATCTAATATGGGAAAAATAAAAACAAAATTAATTAAAAGAACTGCAGAAAATTTAATGAAAAAGGGTGTTGAATTTACACCTGATTTTGAAAATAACAAAAAAATACTTGGGAACACTATGCCAAGCAAAAAAGTAAGAAATCAAATTGCAGGATATTTAGGTAGATTAAAAACGCAGGAAGCTCAAAAGTAACACTCTTGAGCTCGCTTACAAAAGACATCAAACAAAAAAGAAAAAAAGGCTTCTGAATAAACTTTTAAAGATAGTTCTTTTAATTACATCATAAGACTTTGTGGACAAGTGGTTAAGTCGTCAGTCTCATAAGCTGAAGATCGGGAGTTCAAATCTCCCCAAAGTCATTTATTTCAAACTCTTCCAAATATAAATCCGATCTCCATAAACCTAATAACTAACTTTTCCTAAATAATCTTCTAGAAATTTTTTCAATTTATAACCCATTCCTTTTATTAGTTCTATATTTTTTATTAGGACTATTAAAAATTCAAATAATTAAACTCTCTTCTTCCTTCTAACACCACTTTTTTCAGGAATAACATGCAAATGAAAATGTTTTACAACTTGCCCAGAAGATTCATAATTATTATTAACTAATTTAATTCCATCTGCCAAACCTTTATCAATCAATCTCTTTCCTTGTTCTTTAATAATTTCTATTAATTCTTTTCCTAAATCAGAAGGTAAATCGAAAATAGTTTCAAAATGTTCATTAGAAATAATTAGACAATGCCCCTTTGAAACAGGGTTTAAATCATTAACAACAAAAAAATTCCTTCCTTCAAAAATCTTTTCAGTAGAAATTTCTCCACTAAAAATTTTACAAAATATACAATCTTCTTCCATTTTAGAAATTAACAAATATATAAATAATAAAAAAATAAAAAATTAAATTAATTATCTCTTTTTCTTTTTAGCTTTTTTCTTAACAGGTTTTTTTTTCTTTACAACCTTTTTCTTTACAACCTTTTTCTTTACAACTTTCTTTTTTTTAGCCATATTTTAACACCCCTAATTTAATTATTGATATTAAGAATTAAATCTTTATAAACTTTTCCTTAATAAAATTATTTTAAATCATCGAAACATTTCTTCTCGTCGGTTAAAGAACTTAATATTTCTTTTAATTTGAAAATTTTGATTCTTTTTTGTTCTGTAGTGTCTCTCCATCTGATAGTTACATCTTTATTTTTAATAGAATCTCTGTCTATAGTAATGCAAAAAGGTGTTCCTACTTCATCATTTCTAGCATACCTCCTGCCAATACTTCCGGATTTATCAAAAATAACATTCCACTCTTCTTTTAAATCTTTAAAAATATTTTCAGCAATTTCTTCAAACTCTTTTCTTTTTACTAAAGGAAAAACAGCAACTTTTATCGGAGAAAGTTTTAGTGGAAATTTAAATATAGTTCCTTCTTTTCCTTTTCTGCAAAAAATATCTAATAATGTCCAAACATTTCTATCAACACCAAAACTTAATTCAAGAACATGAGGTAAAAATTTTTTCCCATCAATATTTACTTCTAAATTTTTTCCAGATTTTTTTTGATGACCGAATAAATCATGCTCTCCTCGATAATGAATTCCTCCAACTTCTTTAAATCCTCCAAGAGTATCCAAATCAACTTCAACATCAAAATGAATTTTATTATAAAAAGCTCTTTCTTTTTCATCTAACTCCCGAAGTCTAAACTTTTGTTTTGGGATTTTTAAAACATTCAAATAAAAATTCTGAACCTTGGCAGCATAATACAAATAAAATTTAGGCAGACCCAATTTAGCATTAGCTTCTTCACAAGTTATTTCTTTAATTTCTTTTTCCTTTGAAAACTTAATTAAAAGTTTTTGATTTTTAACATTCTTCCAATCTTCATGTTCATTTATTTTATCTGGATCAAAAAAAATTTGTAATTCTGCTTGTGAAAATTCTCTTAATCTAAAAAACATTTGTCTTGGAGAAATTTCATTTCTGTATGCTTTATCTACAATTGCTAAACCCAAAGGAAGTTTTGAACGTGTTGCTTTAAATTCTTCTAAAAAACTAATGAACGCTCCTTGTGCAGTTTCTGGACTTAAATATATTTTCTCGTTGTTAAAACCAAGATTAACAGAGAACATCATATTAAATTGTTTAACTCTGCTAAATTCTTTTCCTCCACACTTTGGACATTTTAGATTTCTATTTTTAATCTCTTTAGTCATTTCATCTAAATCTAAAGATTCTGCATTTTTAACCCCATTATCTTCTAAAAATTGATCAGCTCTAAATCTAAAATGACATTTTAAACATTCAGCAAAGGGGTCATTAAAATTATCAATATGCCCAGAAGCTTTAAAAATTTCTTCACTCAGAAGATTGTTGCTCTGAATTTCATGAAAATTTCTATGTAAAGAAATAAAATATTTTCTCCACAAATTTTCCCAATTAGTTTTTAATAATTTCCCCAGATGTCCATAAGTGTAAAAACCTGCTTTACCTCCATAAATATTGGCTGTCTGAAAAAAAAATCCTCTTGTAGAAGCAATTTTATTTATTTCTTCTAATTTGTTTTCTATTTTTATCTCTTCAAATTTTTCTATTTTTCCATTTTTTTTATCAAGATTTTTAATTATTTGTTTTGCTTTTTTTTCTGCTTCAGTTTTATTTTTTCCTAAATAAGCAATATTTTTACTTCTTACTTTATTTCCTT